>RFSG01000175.1 GCA_009924095.1 Sphingobacteriia bacterium | reverse complement strand
CCTAAAGAAATCCCGGGTCGGGAAACCGATTGGGTATTTGCGGTAAAACTATTGGGTCCTTGCCATCTGTAAATCACACCGGTGTAATTAGAGGCAGTTAATTGTAAGGTATTTCCGGAACAAATCGGACCATTGGCCCCAATGGTAATGGAACCCGGAACGGTAGTAACGGAAACCGTAACCGTTGCCACCGGACTCACACAACCATTGACCGTTGCAAAAACAGAATACGTACCGGCATGAATGGTAGAAACCGGATTAATAATGGGGGTTACTACCGAAGAGGTAAAGCTATTAGGACCTGCCCAGGTCCATGAGGCACCTGTAACAGCTGTTGCGCTTAACAATAAGGTAGTACCGATACATGCCGGGGAATTAGAGGAAACAATAGGTAAGGCAGGCAACGCTTTGATGGTGATATTACTGGTATTGGCTCTGCCATTGGCCTGGGGCTGAGTTCCATTAACCCGTACCCGATAACCTGTTCCAGCAGGTGTATTAGAAGGGATTACTCCATGAAAGGATCCTGAGCCTGTGGTTGCCCAGGTTCCTAAGGTAATGGGAGATGTAAAGCTACCTGTGGCATCACTTAATTCAATGGTATATACATTCCCGAACTGGAAGTCGGCCAGTGCGGTAAATGGAATAATGATGGAATCTCCGGCACAATAGGATAAGGGCGTTGGATCCTGGGCTACAGTTGCCGAATCTAACCGGGTAATCAATCCCAGACTTACCAAATTGTTTAAATCAAAAACCGATTGTGTCCCTTGCATATAACCGGCGATATAAGCTCTTCCCTGATTGTCTAAGCCAATTCCCATTCCTTCTTCGTCTAAGCCCCCGCCCCCGCGTTTCACCCAATGTAAGCTTCCGTTTCCGGTATATTTTGCGATAAAAGGATCCAGACCTAAACTGTTGACGGTGGTAGTTTGAAAAAGTGCCTGATTCTGAAAGGTTCCGGTACAATAGATATTTCCAACATTATCAGAGGTGACTGATTTTCCAGTATTATAACTGACCTCCTGCCTGACGATACCAAACCAAACTGCCCGCAGAGGTGTATTTTAACAATAAAATATCCTGCATTCCCAAGGCGGTAAGCGTTTGAGTGGAGAAAGTAGCGGTTGCTGCAAATATTCCGGTGACGATTACATTACCTGCCACATCGGTACAAATGCCGTAACCTCTATCACTATTCACGCCACCCCCGATTCTAAGCCATTGTTCGGTTCCAGTGCTGTTGTATTTTATTACAAACAGATCATAGGCACCATACCCTGTGGCACTAAGTCCGCCAAAGGTGGAGGTTCCATTACCATACACATAACCGGTAACATATACATTTCCGGAAGCATCGGAGGTAATCCCTGAGCCGTAGTCGGTGCTACTTCCACCTCCTTTTTTTGCCCATAATACTGTACCGGTAGGATCGAGTTTGAGGGCAAAGGCATCATAAAAAGCAGCGGTGAGGGATACTCCGCCAAAGTTAACCAGACCCGTAAAATATCCGGTTACCAATACATTTCCGGAAGGATCGGTTGCAATGCCGAAGCCTTGATCAACGGCTCCTCCTCCTATTCTTTGTACCCAGGATAAAACTCCGGCAGAGGTGTACTTTGCGATAAATATATCATCAGAACCTGCACTGGTAATGGTGGTAGAGCCAAAGGTTACGGAGCCATTCATATATCCGGTAACATAGATGTTTCCGGTAGCATCGCGGGTGATGCCCAGTCCCTGCACATTTCCTGAACCTCCGGCATAGGTTGCCCAAACGACTGAGCCGGAGCTGGTATATTGTGCAATTACTAACGCATCATTGCTGTTGCCGGGTAAGTTGAAAGTTCCGATGGAGCAATTGCCGACGTAAAAGCCCGTAACGACAGAACCGCCATTCGCATCAGTATGAATAGAGGTAAAGCGATCGCGAGGTAAAGCGATCGCGTTGAGAACCGCCTGCGGTGCGGGTCCAGTCGAAGTATTGAGCTGCTAGGGGAAGGGAGCAGAACAGGATTAAAAGGGAGAGAAGAAAATTACCTGACATACCTGTAATAAAATTAGTCAATTTCTCCTTCAGAACCCAACAGGCTTATTGAAATTGGGGCAAATGGTCAGAATTTAGGTATGGGGGAAGAGGGGTACAGACAAAAGAATTATTTTCTTTAAAGCATTAATTTTTATTTATTCTTTCTAAACTTAACATTAGGCTCTATAAACAAAATATCTCGATAATATTTTTTAGCATCATTAACCATACTAAAAAAATCTTTATCAGATAATTTTGATGAAACTTCAATCATATTAGCATATTCTTGCCAAGGGTGAATTGCAGTTATTTTCAAAGCCCATCGCGTTAAAAAGTTAGCAATTAAGGGGTCTTTATAGGTAGAATTAATAGATAAATATATTTTTATTTTTTGGGTATTTACATAAGATTTAAAAATTGGATCTTCTGGTGTTAAAGATAGGATATACCAGCGATCAAAAATAAAAGGTAAATCAGCATCGGATAAATACAGAGTATCTGTTTTTGACTTTAATTTTCCGGTTAATTCTGAGGCGGAAATTTTTATTTGATTGACACCTGTTTTTTTTAACTCGCCTATTGAATCTACCTTTAATATTTTATCATCTTTTTGGGCAAAGCAAACGCCAACAAAACAAAATAAAAATATTATTGACCTTAACTTAAATTTCAATTTTAACATGGTTGAGAGAATTGGGTGTTTTATTAAACACAGAATGCCGGATAAACCGGCATTCTGTGTTTGATAGAATTAAAAATTAACGAATCACTAATTTCTGAGCAGCAGAACCTTTTTCAGAAATTACTCTCACAACATAAA
>RFSG01000174.1 GCA_009924095.1 Sphingobacteriia bacterium | reverse complement strand
CACAATTCAACCAAACAAATTTGTAAACTTCTCATACAATGCGAGCTCGAACCCTTGGGGCGCCAATGGGGGGCAAGGGAAATCGTCAGGTTCTTCACAAGGTTTCTCCGGAATCATTATACACCGGATGGATTTGTTTTATCTATCCGAAAAAATAAATGAAAAAATAAATAATATTCATTTAATGGGTAAAAGTAATCAACCTCTCCAAAGTAGAAATTATGCCTGTTTCTAAATGAAAATAATTACTTCAGTTTTTTCTTAATTATTTTTAATCTTAGGTAAAAATTAAATCCTTACTTTCTACAGAACCAGATTAGTTCTCGGAAAAATTATTTGGCTTTTATTTCTTGAACAGATCTTTGCAACAGCGGAGACTTTATTTTACAGGCTAAGCATAAAGGGTAAACTTTACAAATGGGAATATGGAAAGAAGCAGTGGTTTCCCTACAATCTTTGTTTTTGCGTACCTTTACTGTGATTGATTTTTAGGAATTTAATTGTGAACGAGTATACAGCGGTCATCGGACTTGAAGTGCATGCCCAGCTTCTGACAGCGTCTAAAATCTTTTCCTCAGATTCGCTGCCTATGGAGGAGAACCCAATACCCATGTTTCCGTGGTTTCATTGGGTCATCCCGGAACCCTACCAGTATTGAATAAGACCTGTGTGGAACATGCTATCCGAATGGGATTGGCAGTAGGATCTGATATTCGGGAGGTTAATTATTTCGCGCGGAAAAATTATTTTTATGCTGACCTACCCAAAGGATATCAGATTTCTCAGGACACCACCCCTATATGTAACAATGGTTTCATCCAGATTCGTAAATCGGATGGTAGCCTCAAAAAAATCCGGATTCACCGCATTCATCTAGAAGAAGATTCCGGAAAAAGTATTCACGACCAGGATCCTTTCCACACCTTAATAGACTTAAATCGCGCAGGTGTCGGATTAATTGAAATTGTTTCCGAGGCGGATATTGCAGATGCAGAGGAAGCCATGGCTTATTTAACGGAAATCCGAAAGCTGGTCAGGTATCTGGAAATTTGTGATGGCAATATGGAAGAGGGTTCATTACGTTGTGATGCTAATATCTCCATTATGCCTAAAGGTTCAACGGTTTGGGGAACCAAGGTGGAAGTAAAAAATATGAATTCTATTTCTAATGTAGGTCGGGCGATTAATTTTGAAATTAAACGTCAGGCTGCAGCAATAGAAGCAGGAGAAAAAATTACCCAACAAACCCGTTCTTGGGATGCAGCCAAAGGAATTACCGTTTCCATGCGAGATAAAGAATCTGCACATGATTATCGGTATTTCCCTGAACCTGATCTTCCTCCTTTAATTGTAAGTGAAAGTTGGAAAGCAGAAATTCAACAATCGCTTCCGGAATTACCTGAAGCCCTTTATCAAAAATATACGCAGACCTTAGGATTATCGGCACAAGATGCAATTATCCTTACCGATCAAAAACATTTTGCGCTTTATTTTAATCGCTTGATTCATTTAGGCGTGAATCCTAAAAGTGCAGCTAATTGGATGTTGGGCTCGGTAAGATCGTGGCTGAATACACAGGCAAGTGTTATTTCGGATTTTCCATTAAGTCCGGAGACTTTATTTCAATTAATTCAATTGGTAGAAAATAATAAAATCAGTTTAACCTTGGCAAAAGAAAAACTTTTTCCATTATTAACTGAAAACCCAGAAAGAGATCCCTTAGAATTAGCGACGGAAAACCAATGGTTATTGCAGGCGGCAAATGATAATTTAGAAGCAGAACTTTTATCTTTGATTCAACAATTTCCAGATAAAGTAACTGCTTATCAACAGGGTAAAACCGGATTATTAGGTTTCTTTGTGGGGCAAGCAATGCAAAAAACCGGAGGGAATCTAGATCCCAAAACTTTAAATCAAATCATCACTGAACTATTGTCGAAAATATGATCACCTTTTTATCCCCTCGATTAATTTGGCTTCCAGCAATATTGTTGGTATTTCTGGCTTGTGGCTCTGGACAAGGAGCAGGAAAAGGAAATATTCAAATTAAAGGCTCAATCAATAATTTTAAAAAAGATAGCCTATTTGTATATCGAATTGTTGGAAATGATATGCAATTATTGTCTTCAGCACCCGTAAGCAAAGGTGAATTCAACTTTATGTTGGATGTTCCTCAGGAAGGATTATATTTTCTTGGACAAAATGCATCTGAAGGAACTTTAATTGTTTTAGGAAAAGAAAAAGAAATTGAAATCTCCGGAGAGGGAACAAATTTTCAAGCTTTAACAATTTCTTCTCCTGAAAATTTGACCTGGCAAAAATTTAGTAAAGAAGTTTATGGTCGTTCGGGGCAAATTCAGACCAAGATGCAAGAATTGCAGATGGCTCAGCAAATGTCACCCCAGCGGGTGCAGGAATTGAGCGAGGTTGTTGGAAGATTAACCCGTGATCAGTTAGCTTATTTAGATTCTGTGATTGCTGCCGGAGGTTTTACGGGTCGGGTAGCGTTAAATTTCGTCCTTTTGATGCTGAGCTTCAGGCGAAGTATGGTTCAGAGGTAAATTATTATAAAGAAGTTTACTTTTCTGAATATGATTTGCAAGATCCATCCTTAGCCTATATTCCTTATTTTTCCGGGAATGCCACGCAGTTTTTTGAGGCGTTATCGGCGAATGGAATTAAGGGTGCGGATTTAATCAGTAAATATGAGGAGTTAAAGAAGCGTATGGGTACTCAGCATCCTGAGAATTTGCGGGTGTTTCGGTTGGCTGCCTTATCGGGTTTAAGTGGGGGAAATGCCGGAGGTAGTGGAAATCCTGAGGCATTTAAGCATGTTTGGGCAGATGCTTC
>RFSG01000173.1 GCA_009924095.1 Sphingobacteriia bacterium | reverse complement strand
AAATACCCTGAAATCACATGTTATCATTTTTCTTTTCCAAAATTTAGTTGATTTTTTTGTCAACCTGTTTTAGGATGAGACAGGCCATTTTTACACAGATTTAGTGTAAACTTATTTCAGGACAAGACACGTGACTGAATCCAAAAAATAGGTTACACCCGGAAGTCATTGCGGGGCGGTCATTGAGCTTGTCGAAATGTGACCCGCAATCTCAAACGTAGTCCTTCAACAAACCTCCCTTTAGGGTTGACTCCCGCCGTTGCAGGCGCCCTTTAGCTTTGCAACGGCGAAAACCACTACCCACTCTACCCACTAACGACACGCCGCCTCATATACTCTGCGCATACCTTCTTCTAAGCTGATGCGAGGCTTCCAGCCAAATGTGTTTTGCATAAACGACATATCCGCATAGCGACTATGCACGCCAACGGGTTTGTCTAATAAGGGCTTAATTTCCGGAGAATACCCAGCGAACCTGGTCATCAATTCTATTATCTCTAAAAAATTAGTAAGCTTGCCGGATCCAATATTGATGGCGCTTCCATCTTGTATATTGTCCATGGCTAATAATATACAATCAATACAATCGTCAATATGTACAAAATCTCTTCCTTGTTTACCGCTACCCCAAACTTCAAATGGATTTTCCTTTCGAGCAGCTCTTCTTGCTATTGCTGGAATAGGATAGGTTAAATCCTGATCTTCCCCATACCCTGAAAATGGACGAACGCAGGCCACTGATATGCCATAATGTTTGGCAGCTATTTGTGCTAAAAACTCACCGGTTAATTTCGACCATCCATAAGTCATATCGGGCGTGCCTTGTAAGATGGCAAAATCAATATCAGATTCTTTTAATGCTACCGAATGGGATTGGGTCTGCATATGCACTGGATAGGCAGCAGAAGAACTAGGATACATTACTCTCGAAGGCTTATGCCGAGTTACCCAATAAAAAAATTCTGCATCAATCGCTAAATCTAATCCTACCAACATAGGATCTCCATCAATCTTTGCCCTTCCGCCCACAATGGCTGCAAAATGATAAACGTCGGTAAATTTCGTAAAAGGTAATTGATAAGTATCTTGAAAATAACTTTGATTGATAGTCATTTTCCCAAGTAATATCCTGAAATCTCCTTTCCAAAATAAAATGCGGCGATCTTGACCATACACCTCTAAATCCTGAAGATTTTCCTGTTGGGGCTGGGTTAACCATTGACCCGGGGGAAGTCCAACAGATAAATCATCCACTAAAATCAAAGTATCGGAAGTAGTTTGATACAAACGTTTAACTAAATTCCGACCTACAAATCCACACGCACCAGAGATTAAATGATATTTCATATTATGGTAAAATTACATACAAAATTTACCTTTTTTTAATTTGACATTTTGGGCAGGCACAGGTAAAGAAGTAATGGAATTTTAAATAAGCTTGTCGTTTGGCTTTTGCTTGTTTGGTTTCACAATAGGAGATATTAACTTCCTCTCCCTTACGGATCGGGCGTAAAGCTTCTACCGATATTTCTCCGCCCAGCTGATAATACATGGCATCGGCATTAGGGTCACAGGAATGATTGAGAAAAGAAATAGCCGGAATTACGCCACTACCAATTTGTTCCCCGGCATCGGTAAAGTATCCAAAACAATTACATTCATATTTACAGATGCTTAAAGCCGCTTCTAAAAATGCTTCTTCACTAGTTCGAAAGGCAGTATTAACAATATAGTCGGGCAATAAAGCAATTAATTTTTTACCCATGTTTTCCCGTGCTCTAAACCTCAAGGTTCCATATTGTTCTTCATTCGAAACTAAATGATGAAAGTTCGACCAAGTTTGATGGTCTTGTAGCCAATGTGGAATTGTTTTAGCGGGAGTCGGTAATTGAATGCCATATATACGTTTTACTTTATTCGGACTTAAACCATTTTCTAAAGCTTTTCGAATAATTGCTCTTAAAATAACTTTTGCCAACATCAAATAAGAGGTATTCCATCGTAGGGTAGGAAGTTTGCGAAATGCCTCACATTCTAGCGCATGCCAAAAGGCATGATGTTGTTTTTCTGCTTCCCCCTTATAGTAAACATGTTTACAATGCTCACATCTTACCGTATATTTAATCCCTTCCGATTTTTCCAAAGACCAGGCACAAATAAAGGGCGCATAGGATTTGGTAAATCCGAAGGCATAAGGTTTGCCGGTAAGAATGGTGGCTCCTTTTTTTAATGCTCTGGTAGAGAGACAATGTCGTCCTTGGATCGCATTTTCTTGCACTTGTATAGTAGTAGCCAGTTCTTTCATAATTTCGGCGAATTACACATATTATCCGTAATTTTTTCAACCATTTTGATGTATATTTGTTAAGAATGCATTCTTCCATCTCCACCATAAGTAAGTTTCGCCTACTATTTTGGATAGGGCTGATTGGGTTGACGGAATCCTGTTCCCAAAGGCAGGTTTTTTCTCCCATCCCGCAAATAACCTTCTCTTTTATGCAACCCACTACTGTAGTGGCTTTAACCCAAAGTTTTGAATTAGAAATTTCGTATACCGACGGGGATGGAGATTTAGGTTCGAATAGTGCGGAAATTTATAATATGTTCGTGGAAGATACCCGAACCCAATTACCTGATTCCGTTCGGATATTAGCTTACAGTTTACCTAATATCAGTTCCAACGCCCGCAAACCTTCCATTCAGGGAAATATTAAAATTAAATTACCTCCAGTTTTGCCGTCCGCTTATTTTCCTCCTTATCCCAATCTGGAAAAAGAAGAAACTTTTTTTCGCGTGTATATTGTCGATCGTGCCGGTAATAAAAGTAATGTGATTACTACCCCTGCCTTAACCATTACTC
>RFSG01000172.1 GCA_009924095.1 Sphingobacteriia bacterium | reverse complement strand
GTTCGTAGAGCCAAGAAAGCTACCTAGCTCATCAGTTGATACACTCCCTGGCTTTCTGTTTACCCACGGGTTAATCATCCCACACGCTAATTACTGGCAGCAAAAACCACAAAGGAACCCCATGAGAACTATTAAGCAAACAATCCTCACTCTCGGAATTATTGCGTTGATTGGATGTGGTGGGGGAGGGGGTGGAGGAGAAATAAAAGTAAACCGAACGATGACATCTTTTTAGATTGGAAAATATAGAATAGAATGAAACGAAGAATATTTGTTATATCGTTTATTGTGTTTGCGATTCTCAATATAATTGAAAATCTCATACATTTCAATATAGGAAGAAATAGTAGTGAGTTTATTTCACATTTTGATACACCAAATCACACAGAATGGTTTAATATAATTTCTACTATGTTTGTATTTGCCTTTTTACAAGCAGCACTTACATATATTTTTGTATAATCTTCTGGATTTGGATTCTAATTATCGTCCCCATCGTCCTTTGTTTCTTTTGGAGCAGGATACATTTCTCGTTCTAGTGCGCGTTCCCGGTCAAAATCAGCAATCGCATTCCGTGCCTGTGCTGGATCAATATTCAATCGTTCAGCATCCATCTGTTCCATAAGTTCGCGTGCCTCACGAATATCACGCAATTGTTCCTTACTTTGTAAAGGTGATTCTGTTACAATTCTTGTATTATCAGATGATGCTGCTGCACCATCCGTAACAGATGTTGATGATGACCCTGCCTGCTTTCTTGCTTCACTTACACGTCGGTCTTTATCTGCCTCAAATAGTTCCTTACGTTTCTCTTGATTCTCCTTGTATCGTTTCATTAACTCATTAAGTTCCTTCTCAGCATATTCTTGTTCTTGGACACGAGATGGCTCGGGGTCCCAAGGAAGCCAATATCCAACTTGTCCAACATATACATTATGAGCTGGGTCATTCTGTTGAAGTTTCTTTGCACGAGCACATGCTTCTTTATGCGTAGAATATACACCGCGAACCTTTAGACCCCGGACAGTCGTTCGGAAAGAATTATCTTGGTGGAACTCATCTTCTAATTCCTCACCCTTCTTCATCATAAAGTCTTCGTATGCATCCTGAATATTTTCAGCATTCGCAATCTTTGAACGATTCTCAGCAATATAATCACGGAATGAATCAAAAACATCTTGAAGTGGAATATGTGCTTTTGCTACAATTTCATTAACTTCAGTTGTTTTCTCCTTTAAATCCATCGTTTCATTTTCAACAATTTTTGTAACAGATTCTTTTAATTCTTGTACACGCATATTATGATCATTTACAGTTTTACCAAGAAAAGCCTCAAGATTATCAAACCGAACCTTCGCTTCATAAAATCTCATAAACTTGTGGAACATAAATAAATCTTTGCGTTTAAGAACTGCTTCTGGACTAATAAATGACAGGCATACATATTCCTGGCCACGGATTTCAGGATCCGCATCAAGAAAATCTTCCTTCGGTTCAGGATTACCTTTCTTATTATTTCCGGACATCTGTAAAATTCACAACTATATAGATATATATTTAAACGCGCTTAAGTCATTTTTTTCTGGAATGTTGTAGAACCATGATGTCGTTTGATATTAACGAAATAATCACCCGTCTCGTCAAATATTTAGTAGAGGGTCTCGCTGTTGGGCTTGCTGCTCAGCTAATTGCTCGTAAGGGAAGCCTTAAGGTAGAGGAGGTGGTTCTACTTGGTCTCGTTGCTGCTGCAGTCTTCGCTATCCTGGACTTATTCGCGCCGTCGGTTGGATATACGGCTCGCCAGGGTGCCGGCTTCGGTGTTGGTGCTCGTCTCGTTGGATTCCCTAAGATGGCTTAAAGATCAGTATATTTTTGATTTGAATAATATTAAATATTATTCAAATAAATAATTCATAGTTTTCTAATAGTAGTTTTGGAATGTATGTGGTGTGGATAATTATAAGTATATTAATGATAATGGCTGTTATAAAAACATATCATGATTGGAAGAAAGAAATATCTATAAATCCTGCTCCGTTTGAAAGAAAAATGATAGCATTAGTTTCAAATTTTATTCATGATTTGGTTGTATTCATATTTCCATTTATATTAATAACGTTGATTATTGGAACGATATTTTTAGTGAATCCTCCATCAGTAAAAATAATTATTGGAATGAATTTATTTATAGCACTTTATTATTTACAATTTGCAGTATTAGAAATATGTTCTTTGACTTGGATTTATAATAAAGCACTTGGATTCCCGATGGATAAGCCATATAGGAATATTTTTAGGAATAATCAATCAAAAATGGAGAGAGATTATGGTTCATTAAGTGGGACACATTATCAAAATACGCTTGAATGGATAAATGGGAATATAGTTATATTTTCGTTAGTTGGTATATTAAATTTGGTGTATTTATTACGACTATAAGGCGGGGGTTTCACTCCCGAAGGGGAACCAAGGTTGGGGGGTCGCAGACCCCCCATTGACCCCCCGGGAGAAATCCCCTGGGACCCCTCCTAGCGGGGGTTGGCACCCCGATAGCCCCCCACTTTTGGAGATGTTACGGGGGTTGGCACCCCCGAGAGCCCCCACTTTTGGAGATGTTACGGGGGTTGGCACCCCCGAGAGCCCCCACTTTTGGAGATGTTAAATTTGGTTCTAATTTGATTGTTAAATTTGGTTCTAATTTGATTGTTTAATTTTGTGCGAGGGTTGGCACCCCGATAGCCTCCACTTTTGGAGATGTTAATTTTGGTTCTAATTTGATTGTTAAATTTGGTTCTAATTTGATTGTTAAATTTGGTTCTAATTTGATTGTTAAATTTGGTTCTAATTTGATTGTTAAATTT
>RFSG01000171.1 GCA_009924095.1 Sphingobacteriia bacterium | reverse complement strand
TTAATATAATTCCAAAAAATAGAATTACTTGGAAGGATTTTCCTTTTCGAAAGAAAGTGACAAGGAATTAACACAATATCTTAATCCGGTAGAAGTTGGGCCATCATTAAATACGTGACCTAAATGTCCACCACAACGACCACACATAATTTCTGTTCGGCTCATTCCTAAACTATTATCAGTAACTGTTTTAATTTTTCCGGATGAAATTTCTTTATCAAAACTTGGCCATCCGCAGTGACTATCGAATTTTGAATTGGAGTCAAATAATTTTTGCCCACAGCCAGCACAAGTGTAAACGCCTTTTTCCTTATGAAATAAAAATTTGCCTGTGTATGGTTTTTCCGTTCCCTTTTCCCGCAAAACATAATATTGTTCCTCAGATAATTTTTCTTTCCATTCAGCTTCTGATTTTTCCATTGGAAAATCATTTTTTGAAGAATCAGACTGAGCGCAGGCGGAAGAAAAGCTTAGGAAGGAAACCAAAACCCAAAAGGACATAACAAACTGAATATTTTTCATATAATTGAGGTAACTGAATTTAAAACGATAGAGTTCCAATTGTTTAGGTAACGCTTTATTTTAATAATTATTTGCAGTTTCAGTTTCTAAAGTGAAAATGTTTTCACTAGCCATTCCTTATGGTCAATTATATCATCATTATCTTCTTTAGGATATTTTTTAATCCAATTCTGCGCTAGCTTCATCATTGGATGTTTAGGAGAAGGAGCGTCGCTTTCGGATAATCCTTGTAATATTTCCAGTAGTATATAATCTCTTTGTGCCGTTTTTACAGAAGATTGCTTTTGAAAATCTTTTTCAATTTGTTTTGCACGATACAGCAATTCATCCGACTGTCGAGATTCATAACGAAGAATTAATTCTGCAATAGCTAATTTTTGTTTTAATACCGGATTTGCATTTCCATAGGCTTCTGTTAAGGTAATTTTATATAATGTTTTTACTCCTTTTTTAAAATCACCCGATAAATAACTTAAATATCCCAAATTAACTTGTAAATATAAATAATGAATAGGGTCAGCACTTTTCATACGTTTATGGCCTGCCATTTCTTCTAATAACCGAATACCTTCTTTAATTTCTCCTAATCCCACGTGGTTAATTACTAAGGCATTTAAATAAAACACAAAATATTTATCATAGGCTACCTGATTCCAATCCTGCATCGCATTTTCCAATTGGGAACATAATTGAAGGGAAGCTGCATATTGACCGATAGAATATCTTGCATTAATCCACCAGGTCAACATTTCTAATTTTAATTCTTGACGAGTTCTTGTGAATATTCCATCTTGATTAAACTCCGTGTAGGTTTGGTGAAGATAGGCTTCCAGTGCAGGCCAGGCTTGTTGTTGTTGTAATTGCCGACTGATCAGTTGATATACCCGAATTCTAAATGTCACGGATTTTAATAGCTCAGGTGTTCTATTGAATTTTTTTACTACTTCAGCTAATACTTTTAAACTTTCTTTCCCTTTATCCCCAAAGCGTTGATGCCGCCGTAACCGATAATTTAAAACCGCCAATACCTCTTCTGTTTCTCGTAAATGGGCTGAATTTTGGGCATTTTGTAATCTTAATTTAACATATTTTTCAGGGTCGAGGGTTGCAGACTGCTGGGATAATCGAACTAATTCTGCATATACTAAATCGAGTAAATCATATAATTCGGATTTTTCTGCTAATCGTTCTGCTTTAATTAATAAATGAAGGGCTAATTCATATTGCGACCTTCCCATCATTAATCTTCCGGTGCTAAGATATTTCCATACTCTTGATTGGGTATCTGTATCCAAATATTGAATATGTAAACTCGTAATTAAATCTTCTAACAAACGATTTCTCAAACGATACCAGGCTGGGGTTTGGGAATCTCCATAAATGGCGGTGGCAATATCTTCTTGGGGTTCTTCTTTAGGTATTTTTCGAAGGGCATCTAATAACTGAATATCTTTACGAGCACCGGTTTCTCCATTTCTTAAACTTAAGAGTTTAAAAAAACGCAATTCCTCTTTTCGCATTTGATCAATCCATTCTTTCAGAAAATCCATTATTTGGGTGCGTAATATTTTACAAAATTAAGATTTACTTTGTTCGGGTGGTTTTGTTATTTAGGATTTATGAATTTACGAAGGTCTATCTACCCCCTGATTGCTCTATGGATGGGAGCCATTTGTTGTTTAACTGAAGCCAGGGCTCAAACGTTATGTCTTGATTTTCCAAGTCATAATCCACCTACGCTTCAATCTAATCAATTATTTTTTGGTGATAGTCTCAACATAAGTTATGTTATACAATATTCCACTACCTGCGGAACTTCCACTCCGTTTTCAGGTGCCATATCCTTGAATCTATTGGTATTGGATAGCAATGCAACGATTTCCTATCAAGGGATTATGGATAGTGCTGTAGTTACCAATTGGAGTCCCGGGGATACTATTCCTACTCGGGTAGGTAGTTTTCCAATAACCAATCCAAGTTTTCGGGTAGGGGGAGGCGTTGTGGTAATATGGCCTACCTCGGCGATATCGGACTCTGCTCGGTCCTATTCGTTTCCGGTAACTGTAGATTATCATGTTAACCGGAACGAGCTATTGGAGTCCGTTTCCTTTGAAGTATATCCAAATCCCGGAAATGGGGTTCTAAACTACCGAGAGTTATCTTCAAATAATAAAGTTGAACACGTAAGATTAAGGGATAGTCAAGGCCGCGTTTTGGGAGTCATTCCCGTTTCTGATGAACAGCAATTGGAATTGCCTGAGGTATCCTCCGGTGTATATTGGATAGAACCCTGTTGGGGTAGTTTTTATGGAAAACCGGTGCAATATTTAAAACTACCGTAAAATAGTAATTGATATTAAATTTAGTTTTTATTCCCAATTAATAGTCCATCTGTAAATAAATTCGATTTTTAATTT
>RFSG01000018.1 GCA_009924095.1 Sphingobacteriia bacterium | reverse complement strand
TGAACTTGAAAAAAGAATTACGATTGATCCCAATGGTACAGATATATCTTCATTATATATGGATGATGGATATTTGTTTTTTAATATTACTCCCGTAGAAGTCGTGGTAATTGGTGATTCAATAGATATTGAATTAAGAATTTTTGAAGGCCCACAAGCTACTAATGAAAAAATAATTGTAGAAGGAAATGATAAAACAAGTGATTATGTAATTCTGAGAGAAATTCGTACCCTGCCTGGTAATAAATTCAGCCGTTCGGATGTTATTAGAAGTCAAAGAGAAATTTTAAGCCTTGGCTATTTTGATCAAGAAACCCTTAATCCACAACCCTCGCCCGACATCAACCGAGGAACAGTAGATATTAAATATAAAGTAGATGAAAAACCCAACGATCAATTCCAACTACAAGGGGGTTGGGGAGGAAGAATGCGAGATAATACCGGTAGAGTTATTGGAGGAGGTTTTCTGGGAACCGTAAGTGTAACGTTTAATAATTTTTCATCCCGTAGGTTTTTTCAAAAAGAAGCTTGGAAAAGGGGATTTCTTCCTTCTGGGGATGGACAAAAACTAACGTTGGCTTATCAGACTCAAGGACCAACCTTTCAAAACTTTTCCGTGGGTTTTGTGGAACCCTGGTTTGGTGGTAAAAAACCAAATTCTTTGGGCGTAAATACTAATTATTCAATTCAAAATTATCCGTCTTCCTATAAGATAGGACTGTTTGGTGCCTCAGTGGATTTTGGAACTCGAATGAAGTTTCCGGATGATTTCTTTAGATCTTATATTTCTTTAGGATATAAACTATATGATGTAAAAAATGCGATTAATGTTTTTGGAATAAACGATGGAAAAATTAATGTCTGGTCTCTTCGATATACTTTGGATAGAACAAGTGTTGATGCGCCAATATATCCCCGGTCCGGTTCTATCGTTACGTTTTCTGTGCAGGCAACTCCTCCTTATTCATTATTCTCTTCTAAGGATTATGCCCAACTTAGGTTAGACAAAAATTTTTCTGAATTATATCGGTATTTAGAATTTCATAAATGGAAATTCGAATCCTCCTGGTTTTTAAAAGTAGTCGGTAGCCTTGTACTCAATGCAAAAATTAGATATGGCTATTTAGGCTTTTATAACAACAATATTGGCTTATCACAATTTGAAAGATTTTATTTAGGAGGTGATGGTTTACAAACGTTTTTTCTTGACGGTCGAGAAATCATAGGATTAAGGGGTTATGTTAATAACTCCTTGGGGCCTCGTGATGCTGGTAGTGGACAAACGCTAGGGGGAACTATTTTTAATAAATATACCTTGGAGATGCGTCAATTATTAACTCCGCCTAAATCCCAACAATTAATGGTATGGATGCTAGCTTTTGCAGAAGCCGGAAATGCTTGGGGTAATTTCAAGGATTACAGTCCGTTTCAGCTTAAACGTTCTGTTGGGGGGGGTGTAAGATTAATGCTTCCGTTTATGGGGTTGATTGGGTTTGATTATGGGTATGGATTTGATCCTGTAATTAATTCAACCGATGGACTTCATAAAGGACGTTTTCATTTTATGTTTGGTCAACAATTTTAAGCTCGTTTAAATATTAATTTCATTCGATTAATTCTGTATGCATCCAAATAAATTAATGTTCGTTTTTATTTTAGGAATATTGTTGAGCTTTATTCCTATCTTTTCCTCTGCTCAGGCACGTGTAGCCTATGTGGATTCGAAAAAAATCCTAGCCAAATTACCCGAATATCAAACCGCTCAAAGGGAATTAGACCAATTAGCGGAACAATGGAAAAAAGAATTAGAAGATAAAAGAAAAAAAATACAACAATTATTAAAAGATTATCAAGCGGAAGAGGTTTTACTTCCTGATGATATTAAACAACAACGGTTAGCCGATATTCAAACTGAAGAAAAATTGATTGCAGAACTCCAACAAAAAAAATTCGGTTATGAAGGAGAATTATTTAAAGCTCGGCAAGATAAAGTAAGGCCTATTCAAGATAAATTATACGACGCCATTCAAGCCGTCGCCAAAGAAAAAAAAGTAGATGTCATGTTTGATAAAGCAACAAATGCAAATATGTTGTTCTCTAACCCCGCGTATGATTTTAGCAATCTGGTAATTGATAAACTTACTGGAACTTCTGGATCTCCAAAATAATTATTTTTATTCGTACCTATCTTTTCGTTTTTATTTTTGGCGTGCTACCTTTTTGTTTTATACAAAAGGTATTATCCCAACCTATATCTAAAATCGGATATGTACAAACCGATGTTTTATTGTTTTTCATGCCCGGCTATTTAAGTATCAACGATAGTATGAAAATATGGAAAGAAATTGCAGATCAAAAACTACAAGTAAAACAAGCCTATGGAAAAGTAAAACTTCAAGAATATTATAATCAAGAGCTTTTATTACGACCAGCAGAAAAATCAAAACTGGAAAACGAAATATTTGTATTACAAAAAGAAATTCAACAACTACTGGATATCGAACAAAAAAAAATCGAAGCCAAAAGAAGTTTATGGGTTTTTTCCTATTGGAAAAAAATTGATTCTGTGGCACAGATTATTGCAGAGGAAAATAAATATCAATTAATCCTGAACCAAGTGTATACAGATGGTCGTGCCTTTATGTTATATGGACCCGAATCTTTAAATCTAATGAATACCTTCGCTGATAAATTAAGGATTTCTTTACCTGAAAACTATATGGAGGTTTTTAGACGTTATCAAAAAGAATGAATTAATCCCTTTTTAACTATCTTTGTCCCTTATAAATCAATCCCTCATGAAGTACGTTTTATCCCTCCTTATTCTATTTTGCAGTTACTCCATTGGTTTTAGTCAACATAAAATTGGCTATGCAAATGTAGAAGCCATTATCAGCCAAATGCCAGAATACAAAACCTCTATGACTGAAATGGAAACCTTTCAGCGGAAGTTAGAAGAACGGTATAGAATCAAAAATGAATATGCCCAAAGTAAACTTCAGGAATATTATGACATTGAAAAAAACCTTACCATGGATCAAAAAAAATCTAAGGAAGAAGAATTAATGAAACTTGAAGAAGAATTAAAACAATTCGAAAAAGAAGCACAAACCGAAATTGCCGGAAAACAAGAATTATTAATGGCTCCTCTTCAGGAAAAAATGTCAAAGGCTATTGAAGAAGTAGCAAAAGAAAACGGATACAATTTTGTGTTAAATAAAGGTGCAGGTATTAGCAATGTATTATACGGACAAAAAGATTTAGATGTCACAGAATTAATTGCTAAAAAACTAGGAGTAACCCTTGCTCCTGCCCCAGTACCCGGAACAACCCCAACCCCTCCGGGAAAATAATATTGTAAATATGAATTCCCAATTACCGATCGGCGTATTTGATTCCGGTATTGGAGGACTTACGATCGTAAAAGCATTAAATGCTTTATTGCCGAACGAATCTATCCTGTATTTCGGAGATACTGCACATCTTCCCTATGGAGATAAATCCCCTGAATTATTACAAGGGTATGCAGACACTATCACACACTTCTTATTAGAGACCGGAGTTAAAGCAATTGTAATTGCTTGTAATACGGCATCGGCCGTTGCCTTAAATACGGTTAAAAACATCGCAAGAGATATCCCTGTTTTTGATGTAATCCAGCCTGCCGTTAAAAATGCATTATTAATTTCACCCATGAAAAGAATTGGGGTAATTGGTACTCGAACCACCATTCAATCTCATGTCTATCTTAAATCTTTATTAGATCTTGCTCCCGATGCGTTGGTAATTGAAAAAGCAACGCCCTTATTGGTTCCTATGATTGAGGAAGGATGGAACCATCATCAAATATCCATTGAAATTATCGAAGCTTACATGTCAGATACCGGCTTTAATCATATTGACTCCGTTATCCTTGGCTGTACACATTACCCCCTAATTCGTTCTGAAATTCAAAATTATTTTGATAAAACGAACACAAGAAAAGTTGAAGTAATTGACTCCTCTTTGGCCATTGCTTCGGAAGTTCAAAAACAATTAACCGTTTTGAATTTGTTAAATAGAAACTCCGATTCCGTCAATCACAAATTTTTTGTGTCGGATTTAACCCCTGGATTTAAAGACACTGCAAAAATGTTCTTAGGTAGAGAGGTCTTTTTAAATAAACACAATTAGTAACTTTATATATTATCGTATCCAAACCCTTTTAAATATCGCTGATTATCTTTCCATTTTTCAGCAACCCGTACATACAATTGTAAAAAAACAGGTTTACCTAACCAGGCTTCTATATTTTTCCTAGAAGCAGTACCCAGATTTCGAATTGCTGCTCCCTGTTTACCAATTAACATCCCCTTGTGCTGTAATCGTTCTGTGTGAATTTCAGCCTCGATATGAACTCGGTCGCCCATGTCCTTATATTCTAAAATACTTACTTCTGTTCCGTAAGGAATTTCTTCTTCAAATTGTAAAAATATCTGCTCCCTGATAATTTCGGACACAAAAAATCTTTCGGGTTTATCTGTTAATTGATCTGCATCATAATAAGCCGGACCTTCAGGCATACGATTAATGATCGCTGTAAGTAATTCGGTTAATCCGGTTTTTTTTAAAGCAGATATTATAAAAGTTTGTTCGGGTTTAATCTCTTCCTCTAGCTCTTCTCTACGCAATGTAATTTGTTCCTTGCTTGATAAATCAGCTTTATTTAATATCAAAAAAACTGGAATTTTTGTGGTTTTAAATAATGTGAAAAGAGCCTGTTCTGGAAAATTCTCTTGAATATCTGATAACAATAAAATTAAATCTGCATCTGCAATTGCAACCCCTACTGATTTAAGCATCTTGTCGTGTAACTTATACTTGGGCTTCATTACGCCAGGGGTGTCTGAAAATACAAGTTGATAGTTTTCACCTGTACTTATTCCGATGATCCTATGCCGGGTAGTTTGTGCTTTTGGGGTTACAATTGCTAATTTTTCCCCTACTAGAGCATTCATTAAAGTTGATTTACCCGCATTCGGATTTCCAATTATGGATACAAAACCTGACCTAAAAATTTGTTCGGATTCCATTTTTTGCATTTGTATCGTGAACGTTCATTTCTTTTTCCTTTTTTCGGATTGTTTAAAAAATTTTAAACCGCTGAATATCAATATTATCATATCAACATTAATGTTTCCTTAACAAACTTAATGTTGGGATAACTTGGGACAACTTGTGCTTGTTTTGTCTTAAACTTTTACAGTTTCTCATTTTCTTAAAGGTAGGATTTTGTCCTGTAGAAAACTTCCTTTTTACGCACAGCCTACTCACAACAATTGTAAATTATTTTATCCTGTTAACCACTTATTAACTATTTACATAATTATGTGGACTAACGATGTAATCCTGTGTTTTTCAAAGTTATCTGTTTGTGTAGTATTGTTCATGACCTTTTTCTTTTTGTTAATTCTATAATTTCCTACTCTTTTAATTTTTCTTTTCCTCATATTCACGTCTAACAACAACTACCTCTTTTTATATTATAAATAATTAATTCTGTTGTTATGTTAGCAGGTGAAATCTGTTTTAAATCAATTTTGGGAATTATTTTTTAATAAAGTAATTTCACATAATTATTTTTTTAAAGCGATATAGGTGATTGAAGAGCAAGATTATTTAGCAAAACAAAATTTACATAAGTTATCTGATATTGGTGAATTTGGATGGATCGATTTCCTAAAACAAAATCAAGGTAATTTACATGATTTTGTAAAGGAAGGAATAGGAGATGATGCTGCAGTATTAACTTTTCCCGAAAGTAGTAAGGTAGTTTGGTCAAGCGATATGTTAGTAGAGGGCATTCACTTTGATTTAAGTTACACACCCTTAAAATATTTAGGCTATAAATCAATAGCCGTAAATGTTTCAGATATATGTGCAATGTATTCTACTCCAATCGCTGTTTTAGTAAGTATTGCAGTAAGTAATAGATTTAGTATAGAAGCACTCAATGAATTATACCAAGGAATTAATTTAGCTTGTGAAGAATATAAGATTAGTTTAATAGGAGGGGATACAACATCCTCTCGAGCAGGGCTTATGATTTCAATTAGTATCATTGGTTATAATGATACGAATGATATTGTAAAACGATCAGGTGCTTCTGTTAATGATTTAGTTTGTGTAACTGGGGATTTAGGTGCTGCTTATGCTGGATTACAATTATTGCAAAGAGAGAAAAAAGTATTTGAAGAAAATCCTACGGTTCAACCTGATTTAAGTTCTTTTGAGTATGTGGTAGGTAGACAGCTCAGACCCACTGCAAAACTAGGGCTTATTAATATTTTAAAAGAAAAAGGATTAATACCTTCTGCTATGATTGATATTTCAGATGGATTAGGTTCTGAATTACATCATTTATGTAAAGCAAATAATTTTGGGGCTAAAATATTTTCAGACCGTTTACCTATTGATTTTCAAACTAAATCTGTTGCAGAATTATTTTATACCGATGTAGAGCAATATGCGATTTATGGAGGTGAAGATTATGAATTATTGTTTACTGTAAATCCCAAATATTTTGAAGAAATAAAAAGTATTGAAGAAATTTCAATTATTGGTTATACTGTGAATGAAGAATTAGGAATTGTGATAGAAACCAAGGAAGGCGATGAAATAGAAATTAAAAATTCTGGTTGGGATAGTTTTATTTAAGGATGAAAATTATTTCTTTTAATGTTAATGGTATTCGATCAGCCTGCAGTAAGGGTTTAGTAGATTGGATAAAAGTAGAGGAACCTGATATTATTTGTTTTCAAGAAATTAAAGCAAATATTGAGAATATACCAAAGGAGTTAGTAGAATTAGAAGGGTATTATTCTTATTGGTATCCTGCAGTTAAAAAAGGGTATAGCGGAGTAGGAATAATGTCAAAATATAAATGTCAAAATATAACTTATGGTATTGATAATGAATTTTATGATTTTGAAGGAAGATGTATTCGAATTGATTATGAAAAATTTAGTGTTTTATGTGCTTATTTTCCATCTGGTACCACTGGAGATGTTCGACAAGATTTTAAGGAGAGTTTCTTAGATTATTTTACCAAGTATATTTTAAAATTGGAATCTTTGAATAAACGACTGATAATCGCTGGGGATGTAAATATTTGCCATAAACCCATTGATATTCATAATCCGGTTTCGAATAAAAATTCATCTGGATTTTTACCTCAGGAACGCGAATGGATGACAGATTTTATATCACTAGGGTATGCGGATGCTTTGAGGCAAGTAAGCCAGGAACCACATCAATATACGTGGTGGACTTTTAGAGCTGGAGCAAGGGAACGAAATTTAGGGTGGAGAATTGATTATCATTTAGTTGGAGAAGAGTTAACGCCTTTAATTAAGAATTATAAAATACATAACCATATTTTTATGTCAGATCATTGTCCAATTGAGTTAGAAATAGATTTATAATTTTATACACATTTAGTGGATTTCTACGTATATTTATTTTGAAATAGAATACTATATACATGACTCTTCCAACTAATGTTCAAGCTAGTTTACGCGCATTCAGAAAAAGGTATTACCAGAATGAGTTATTAAGAGGTCTTTTTTTGTTATTGCTAATAATATCTTCTGTTTTCTTAATATTAATTTTCGGAGAAGGTCTTTTTAATTTTTCAGTAACTGTTCGTACAATATTATTTTTTGGATTTATTTCCTTGAGTGGATTTATTTTCCTTAAAATGATAATGGTTCCTGTTTTGAAATTATATAATATTTCTAAGCAGATTTCAGATTTAGAAGCGGCAAAATTTGTAGGCAATAAAATTCCAGAAATTGCAGATAAATTATTAAATATTGTTCAGCTATCAAGCAATGACGACCACAATAATGAATTATTAATTGCTGCCATTAATCATAAGGCAGCTTTATTATCTGTTTTTCCAGTTACCAAGGCTGTCAATTTTGCACCAACTTTAAAATTTGGAAGATATTTATTTATTCCTCTAGGAATTTTATTTATTGTATTTTTTTTAAGTCCAGAAGTATTGACACAAGGTTCCACTCGCTTAATTAATTATGGAACTGATTTTCCACCTCCCCCACCTTTTTCGATTGTTCTAGATTCTGTTCCAGAAACAATTGAAGAAGGTAAATCAATAAAGGTATCCGCTACGGTTTACGGAAATGAAATTCCTTCAGAATTGAATTTATTTGTAGAACATGCGGGATCTAATCAATGGATACCTTTGCCAATGAATGCTGACGGGAAGATTAATTTTTCTGCTGATATTACAGATATTACAGATGATTTAAAAATTAAAGTGGGTAATGGGAAAGTTACCTCAGAAATAAAGGAAATAACAGTAAAGCGATATCCCTCCTTATCCAATTTTAAAATAATATTAAATTATCCAGCCTATACAAATAAAAAGTCGGATACATTACCTGAAAATGTAGGAGATATTACTGCCATAAAAGGTACCATTGTTAAATGGATAGTTAAAGTTCGAGGAGATGTTACCTCAGCCAATCTTTCAAGCGATAATGGTTTATTTAAAGGTGAAAAGAATGGAAAAGAAGAATATTTATTTAAAGCATCTTTGTTTTCCTCTAGTAAGTATAGATTTGTTCTAATGAATTCTTCACGAAATATAAATAAAGATAGTTTGGATTTTTTAATGAATGTTGAAGACGATAAATATCCATCTGTTATGCTTCGTGAGAACAATTACGATTTTAATATTCCCGTGACAGGCCTTTTGCCTTTGGATGTATCAGCAAGTGATGATTATGGTATTAATAAATTAGAATTTCGATATCGATTTATAACATCTGGTGATAAGCAAAAATTATCAGAAGAATTTAAGGTGTTAGAATTACCAGGTACAGGAAGAAGTTTGGAAATAGAGAAATTATATGAAGTGGATTTATTTTCATTAGGTCTTAACCAAGGAGAAGCCATTGAGTATCAAATACGTGTATGGGATAATGACGGTATTTCAGGCAGCAAGTTCGCTGAAACATCGGTTTTTAAAGCTCATCATCCTTCTGTAGAAAAATTGTATGAAGAGCAAGAAGAAAAGCAGGAAGAAGTGTCGAAAGAATTAGCGGATTTGTCTAAACAAGTGGCAGACTTTAATAAAGCGCTTGAAAAGTTTCAGAATAAATTATCAGAAAAAAAATCATTAGAATATTCTGATCAAAAAGAGCTAAAAAATTTATTAGAAAAACAGCAACAAGTTAATCAGTCCTTGAAGCAATTAGATTCTAAAATGAAACAAAATATTTCTGAACAAAAAGAAAATGAATTGTTTACCCCTGAATTATTAAATAAACTTGAAAATCTCCAACAATTAATGAAAGATATTCAAAATCCTAAGTTGGATGAATATCTAAAAAAATTACAGGAACAATTAGAAAAGTTAAGGCCTGATGAAATAAGGAAGCAATTAGAGGATACAAAATTGGATCGCGAAGCTTTGGAAAAAGATATGGAACGAACCATGAAATTATTAAATCAATTTAAAGCTGAACAAAAGGTTGAGGAATTAATAAAGAAGTTGGATAACCTAAAGAATCAGCAAGATGAGTTAAATAAAAAGAATGAAGAAAGTAATAAAAGCGAGGATAGGGATAAATTATCCAAAGAGCAAGAGGAGTTAAGCAAAAAGATGGAGGATATTAAAAAAGACCTAGCCGAATTAGATTCTTTAAAGAGCGGAACCGAAACTCCTCAGAATGAAGAAATGAAAGACATCGGGGACAAGCAGCAAAGTGCGCAACAAAGCATGAAACAAGCTGCTAGTCAAATGAAGCAGAATAATAAACAAAGCAGTAAGGAACAAAAAAATGCTTCTGATAAAATGCAACAAATGATTGATAAACTTGATCAGATGCAATCAGACGCAGAGTCCGAAGAACAAGCAGAGAATATTGAAGATTTAACGGACATTCTTGAAAATTTAATCAAAATATCGTTTGATGAAGAAGCATTAAGAGATGGTATTAGACCTTTGAGATTTAATGATCCTTCGCTGCCACAGAAAGCGCAATTACAACGTAAATTAAAAGATGATATGGGAATGATTAGTGATTCCCTGTATGCATTGGCGGGCAGAGTTCCTGAGATTAAAAAGATGATTACGGATGAAGTTGTAGGAATTCAGAAGCATATTGATAGATCTTTAAATCATTTAAATGATAGAAATATTGGATTTGCTACTGGAGAACAACAGGCTGCAATGACAGGAATTAATAATTTGGCAAACTTTTTAAGTAATGAATTGGAGAACATGATGAAGGAAATGCAAAAGTCAAGTTCTTCTTCTTCTTCAAAGAAAAAATTATGCAAGAAGAAAAAACCGGGTCCAGGGGAAGGGAAAAGTATGTCTAATTTATCCCAACAACAACGAAGCGTAAATCAGAAACTTCAAGAGATGATGAAGTTAGGAAAAGCTGATCCTAAGGAATTGGGTAGAATTGCAGCTCAACAAGAGTTAATTAGACAGATGTTACAATCTGCTGAACAACAATTGAAAGATGAAGGCAAGCCAGGCTTAGGGAAATTAGATAAGATTAAAAGTGATATGGAATTGACGGAACAAGAATTAATTAATAATAATTTAACCCAAGAGACATTGATGCGTCAACAAAAAATTCTAAACCGGATGTTAGATGCCACCAAATCGGTAAGGGAAAGGGATATGGAGGAAAGAAGAGAATCACAGACAGGTAAAGAAGTTATTATTAAAAAGCCGGCTGAATTAAACGAAAAAAAGACAGAAGAAAAATTGGCACAAGAGCTTTTAAAATCTAAGGGAGTTAATTATCAGGATAGAATGCGTATTGTTATTGATAGATATTTTGACACTTTTCAAATGCCAAATGGAAACCGTAATTGAAATAAATGAAATTGTTGAAGGTATGCCAATAGTTGAGGCTGCAATTGACAAGATTCGTCATGACCTGAATATCCGAGAGGAAGTATTCGGAAATGTGCTGATAGCGGTAACAGAGGCCGTGAATAATGCATATTATCACGGAAATAAAGGAGATAGTAATAAGACCGTTAAAGTTAGTTTCATTAAACTCGGTCAATATCGGTTGGCTGTAGTTGTATGTGATCAAGGAGAAGGTTTTGATCCTGATAATTTAGACGACCCTACAGAGCCTGAAAATATTGAAAAAGAAGGAGGAAGAGGTGTTTTTCTAATGAGGAACTTATGTGATAAGCTAAGTTTTTCTGAAGGAGGTAAAGTAGTCGAGCTTAATTTTAATATTTAGTATGATAGAGTTCTTTTTTAACGAAGTAGAAGATTTTGAGGTTATGGAGGCCGAAGTTTCGGCATGGTTAATTTCTATTGCGAATAGGTATGAAAAGAGTATCGATTATTTAGAAATTAACTTTTGGGATGATGAGGGATTAAATAAGATTAATAAAAGCATACTTAATCATGATGACTATACAGACATCATCACAATTGATTTGGCTGGTGGAGAAAATACAGATAAAATAACTGGCGAAATACATATTAGTAAAGAAAGAGTGGAAGATAATGCCAAGAACAACAGTGTGGCTTTTATTGATGAATTACATCGAGTATTTGCACATGGCGTTTTACATTTGTGTGGTTTTGATGACAAGACCGACGACCTTAAGTCTGTTATGACAAATCAAGAAGAGATCGCACTTCAATTAAGAATGTTTTAGTTCCACGTGGAACGTAAACTATAAACCAGGATGTTGTTTCACGTGGAACAATCCAGCTGAACATAAGAATGTTTGACACGAAATACGATATTATAGTTGTTGGCGCTGGACATGCAGGATGCGAAGCAGCTGCTATTGGGGCCAAGCGAGGGTGCAAGGTGTTATTAATTACCATGAACATGGGCACCATCGGACAAATGTCCTGCAATCCAGCAATGGGGGGCGTTGCCAAAGGTCAATTAGTACGAGAGATTGATGCACTAGGAGGCCTATCTGGTGTGGTAACTGATCGAACAATGATCCAATTCAGAATGTTGAATAGATCAAAGGGACCCGCAATGTGGAGCCCAAGAGCTCAATCTGACCGAGTTGCTTTTTCAGCTGAATGGAGGCGTGTTCTTGAAGACCAACCTAACATACATTTTTGGCAAGATATGGTAACTTCATTAATAATAAATAACAATGAAGTTGGTGGTGTTGTCACGGGTATGGGAATCAAGTTTTCTTCAAAATCTGTTATTCTTACCAATGGAACTTTCTTAAATGGTTTAATTCACGTTGGAGAAAAAAACTTTACCGGAGGAAGAACAGGCGAACCCGCAGCCAAAGGGATAACAGAGCAACTCCAGTCCTTGGGCTTTATTTCCGGAAGAATGAAAACCGGAACCCCCCCACGATTGGATTCCAGATCTTTAAATTATGAAGCATTTGAAATACAACCCGGCGATGAAAACCCTGACAAGTTCTCCTTTACAGATACGCCTTATTTAGAAAACCAAATTCCTTGTCATATCACCTACACAAATGAGAAAGTACATGGGATTCTGGAAAACGGGTTTAAAGAGTCACCACTATTTAATGGAAGAATTCAAGGCTTAGGTCCAAGATATTGCCCCTCAATTGAAGATAAAATCGTTCGCTTTTCAGATAAGGACAGACATCAACTTTTTATTGAACCAGAAGGAAGAAATACTGTAGAAGTTTATCTAAATGGCTTTTCATCCTCTTTACCTGAAACTATTCAGGATAAAGCTCTACGACAAATCCCGGGATTCGAAAACATGAGAATGTTTAGACCTGGTTACGCTATTGAATATGATTATTTTCCTCCTACTCAGCTTTCCCCAACACTCGAAACCCATTTGATTAAAGGCTTGTTTTTCGCAGGACAAATCAATGGCACTACTGGATATGAAGAAGCCGCTGCCCAAGGTTTAATGGCAGGACTTAATGCATGCGCTAAAATATATGAGGAGGCCCCAATTATCTTACGACGCGATGAAGCATATATCGGTGTCTTAATAGATGACCTTGTGCATAAAGGCACCGACGAACCTTATCGTATGTTTACCTCAAGAGCCGAATATAGAATATTGTTACGCCAAGACAATGCCGATCAACGCTTGTCCCCTTTAGCTTACAAGTTAAATACGATTGATTCAACTCTCTTTGATAAACTCCAGTTGAAGTTGAATCATATTGATCAATTAAAAAAATTGATGTTCGATTTTAGTGTTGAACCAAACGAAATAAATAACCTTCTGGAAAGTAAAGGATCACAACCCCTATCCCAAAAAGTTAAAGCAATAAAAATTGTTACAAGACCTCATCTTTCCTTCACTGAAATAATTAACCATATCCCAGAACTTCAGGAAAAAACCAAGTTCGCTTCTCACAATGAAATATTACAAGCAGAAATAGAATTAAAATATGCTGGGTATATTCAAAAAGAAAAAGAAATGGCATCTAAAATCGAAAGGTTAGAAGGAATTAATATTCCTGATAATTTTAACTTTCATAAAATTAATGCGCTTTCTTCGGAGGCCAAAGAAAAGCTTTCTAAATTAATGCCGGCAACAATTGGTCATGCATCCAGAATCTCTGGCGTTTCCCCTGCGGATATTTCTGTTTTACTTGTTTATATGGGTCGATGATTATACACCACAATACTTGCCCTAGTTGTTCAAATAAAGAACTTAAAAACTTTTTGTGTACTAAGGATTTTTCTTTTTCACAAGAAGACTATCAAATTGTTCAATGTAATACTTGTAAATTATTATTTACGCAAGATATTCCAGATCAAGAAAGTATTGGTAAGTATTATTCCTCTCAAAACTATATTTCTCATTCCAATGATGATAATTCTTGGTTTCATAAGATTTATCAAATAATTAGAAAAACTACCCTTAAACAAAAGCGACGTTGGGTTTCTATCCAAAAACCCATAAAGGGAAAAATATTAGATTTAGGGGCAGGAACAGGATATTTTGTTGCCGAAATGAAAAATGCAGGCTGGGAAGTTATCGGACTGGAACCCTCAACTGATGCCAGAAATCAAGCTGAATTAATTCATAAGATTAAGTTATTTCCTACTGAAGATTTTAATTCTCTACCTGCAGATAATTTTGAGGTAATAACTTTATGGCATGTATTAGAACATGTACACGATTTAAACGGATACGCTAAACGATTTTTTGAATTGTTAAAACCTGGGGGAATCCTAATGATTGCTGTTCCCAATGCGGATTCTTTTGATGCAAAAAAGTATGGAAAATATTGGGCAGCATATGATGTTCCCCGACATTTATATCACTTTACACCCGAAACAGTAAAAAAAGGAATTACTAAGCACGGATTTAAATTTGTTAAACAGTACCCTCAGTGGTTCGATGCATTTTATGTAGCCATGTTGAGTGAAAGTTATTTAGGAAGAAATAAAATTGGGGGAATACTTCAAGGGCTTATTTCTAATATTCATGCAATAACAAATAAAGGTCAAACCAGTAGCCTATTATATGTGTTTCAAAAGCCAAACGCGGAAAACGCATAATAAACGCTTATTTGTTGGAGCGATTTCGTTTTTGAAACAAGACCCTTTTTCGATCAAAAATAATCGCGCTAAGCGACTTTTCTCGCAGATTTTTAACTCACTGATAATTATTGGTTTATCTATAAATTTAGGCAACGGCTCAAAATGCCTCGCCCAATCCACGATTGACAATAGATATTTAAATTTATGGGTGGGATTATTGGATACCTTTTCTTCACCCGTGCAGAAAATTTATTGGACTTCAATTGATACCGTTTTAGAACGACCATTATTGAGCATAGGCGTAAATGAAATTACTTTTGATCGCTTGGGTTCCATAGATTCTTTCTGTTGGTCAAATCTAAAAATGAAAGTTATTTATAATTCCGAATTAGGAAAACAAACAGAAATAGAGGTTTTAGATAAATACCCCTGTGAGTGCGCCCCCAAAAAATTATCGATGGAATATTCCAATAGAAAAAACGAATAATAATAAATATGCATTTTTAAAACCCACAGGAATTTTGTTGGCATCCGTCGGTATAATTTGGGTTTTGTTTTATTTTAGGAATCAACCTTCATTATGAAAATCAAAAGGGAACCCTTATTTTATATACAAAGCATATTATATGTTTGTTTATTAATAGGGGGATGTGCGCAACAAATTACCCCGAGTGGAGGACCTGAAGATTCTGGTTCTCCCAGAATAATTAAAACATCTCCGGCAAACGGAACGCTAAATTTTGAAGGAAAACAAATTGTTTTCACTTTTTCTGAATATGTAAAATCTTCCAATTTAACGAAGGACGTATTTATTTCTCCTCTGCAAGAACCTCAACCCAAAATGTTTTTTAAAGGCAGAAAACTTTTTATTCAATGGGAAGATCAATTACCGACGAATAGTACTATAATAATTCAACCTGGAACAGGAATTCAAGATGTCAGCGCTAGCAATCCATTAGACAGTATTTTTCAATATGCCATTAGTACGACCAATTATTTGGATAGTGGTGAAATTACCGGAAAAGTTATTAATCCTCTTACCGGAAATGGAGCACCGAATATTACTCTTTTATTATTTAAGGCAGATAGTATTTCAGGGGATAGTATTTTAAATAAACGCCCTGAATATGTTGCTTTTTCTGATGATGAAGGATTTTTTTCATTATCCTGCCTCGCAAGAAATCAATATAAATTGTATGGAGTAAAAGATGAGGAAAATAATTATCAATATAACAGCTTGAAAGAAGCAATTGCATTAACAAAAAATCCATTAATTAATTTAATGGATAGTAATCATCTTAAACGAACATTTTATTTAAGTTTACCCGACAATAAAGCTCCTAGAATAATTAAAAAATCATGGGTACATCAACGATTATTAGAAATAGAGTTTTCTGAACCTATTTTGGATCAAGACCTCGATAAATCATTTCTCTTTTCTGATACAAATGAGGTCGTTATTTTAAATCCTCTTGGAATTTGGGCTGTGCCAGATAAACCAGATAAAGTTTGGGTAGGTTTTACGGATTCAGTAATAATCCCCATTAAAATAAAACTTACTGGAATATCAGATACTTTAAATAATCAACAAGACACAACGCTAATAATTTCTCCAAAACAACAACGAATAAAATATTCTATTAGAATTAATCCATGGAAAAAACCTCAGAGTTTTCAAGATAGCTTCGTGTTTTATTTAAATCAACCCCTGAAAACTCCTTTAATTTCTAATACCATTTCTATCCGAGATACAGGAAATCAACCCGTAAAAGGAGAATTTAAATATGATGATAAAAACCTATCCTTGATTTTTTCTCCAGACACTGATTTGATATCTGGAATTACCTATAACTTAGTTGGAGATAGTTTGAATTTAAAATCGGTTTGGGGCTATTCACCAGATACAACCCTTAGCATTCCCTTTCAGTTTTCAAGTTCGGATTTCTTTGGATCAATAGATGGACAAGCAATTGATACCCTATCAGGAGATCAAGACTCTATCCTCAAAATCAGTGTTTTTAAATTTTCCGAGGAAACTCAACCGGTTTATATAAAAGGCACATCCTTTAATTTTCCTTTAATATTACCAGGAGCCTTTCGTATCCAGGTTTTTAAAGATTATGATAATAATGGGCATTGGACACCCGGAAGTTTGTTTCCTTATCGTTTGCCAGAACCTATTAGCAAGCCCGTTGAGTTACCAAAACTAAGGGCCGGTTGGATAATAGAAAAAACAATTGTGAAAATTTCCTTCCCGGATTATTAATATTTTTTATTTATCAGAAGTACTCTTTTAACTTAGCTTAATTTTTAAAATGGAAACAAAACGAACATTAGTTATTGGAGCCTCCGGGCAGGTGGGAACGGAATTAACCGCAGCATTGAGAAATCAATATGGGGTTGATGCCATAATCGCAAGCGACATACATCCCGATGAAAAATTACAAAAGCAGGGTCCTTTTGAATTATTAAATGTTTTAGATAAACCTCGGCTGGAAGCTATAATTGATCAATATCAAATCGATACGATTTATCATTTGGCCGCATTGCTCTCTGCAACCGGAGAAAAAAATCCACCTTTAGCCTGGGATTTAAATTGTAACGGATTATTAAATGTTTTAAATGTAATGCGGGATAAAGGGCTTAAACAATTATTTTGGCCTAGTACGATTGCTGTTTTTGGTCCCCATACGCCAAGAGAAGAAACCCCACAATTCTGTGTGATGGATCCCAATACCATGTATGGTTTAACTAAGTTGGTAGGAGAAAGATTATGTGAATATTATTTTGAAAAATATGGGGTTGATGTAAGAAGTATCAGATATCCTGGATTAATCGGATGGAAATCGGCACCAGGTGGGGGAACCACAGATTATGCTGTTCATATTTTTTATGCAGCCTTACAAACGGGTGAATACACTTGTTTTTTATCTGAGGACACACGACTGCCCATGATGCATATGGAGGATGCCATACGCGCAACCATAGATTTAATGCACGCAGATGCTTCTCGATTAACGATCAGAAGTAGTTACAACATTTCAGGTTGTTCATTTACTCCAAGAGAATTATCCAACATTATTAAGGAGAGTCTACCTGATTTTGTAATTAAATACGAGCCCGATTATCGTCAAGCCATTGCAGACTCATGGCCTCAAAGTATTGATGACAATATCGCACAAAACGACTGGGACTGGAAGCCAAAATATAACACAGCCAAGCTAACAGAAGATATGTTAATTCATATTCGAGAAATGCTAGCAGAAAAAGCATAAGCAGATTTAATAAATTACTGAACAATTTTATTCCCCAATCGGTTGTAATAAAAAAGTATGGCAACAATTATTTCAACCGATTTAGATTTTCAACAAAACATAACCCAACACTCATTGGTGATTGTAAAATATCATGCTGATTGGTGTGGGAATTGTCGTTTGATTTCTCCTAAATATAAAAATCTTTCTGAGGATCCACAGAACTCATCGGTAACCTTTCTGGAGGTTAATGCAGAAGAAAACCCTATCGCCAGAAAAGCAGCAGGAGTAACCAATTTGCCTTTTTTTGCAACCTTTTCAAAGGGTCAATTACTTAAAGGTATTGACACCTCCAGAATTGAAACCGTTCAAGAATTAATAACCGAAGTTATTAAATCAGTATGAAAACAGATGCTGTAAAACAAATTGCAAGTGAATATTCTATAGATGCCTTAAAAACAATTGAACAGCAATTATTGAATGGGGAAATACCTTCAATGCCTATTCCGGGTGAAGACGAAGGAGAACAACTAACACATGTTTTATCTGCCATCTGGGTATTAGAAACGATGGAAACCGAAAAAATTACCCTTGTTCAAGCTCTTCGGAAAATGGCAGGAAGAGTTAGAAATTCAATTCAACCGGATTAATAGACTCAATAATATTAAATTTTAATATTATTAATTCTATCCAAAAGAATTTGTTTTTTATCTGCGGCAATGGATACTTCATCGCCATTATCCATTATTAATGTACCCCCGTCGTGTCTGACAAATTTTCGAATTCTATCCAAGTTTACGATATACGAACGATGGGTTCTAAAAAAATTGCCAACATCTTGAAGCTTTTCGAATTCTAATAATTTTTTGGTTAAGGTTAATCTTGTACCATTTTCCAAAATAAAATGGGTATAAGAGCTATCAGCTTTTAAATAAATAATTTCTTCTAATTTTAAAAAGAGCAATCCTTCAGCTGTTTGTAAGGCTATTCTTTTTAAACCGGCAACATTAAAATTATCTTTTAATATTTGGTATTGTAAAGCAGAAGGTGTTTCGTGTGCGTTTTCTATAAATTTTGTTATTGTTTTTTTTAATTGAGAAACTTGAACCGGTTTTAATAAATAATCAAAAGCAGAAAGTTCAAAAGCCTGAACAGCATATTCTGCATAAGCAGTAACAAAAATTATTTTAAATTTAAAATCCTCAGGGCTAATAAAGTCTAATATTTCTAAACCAGAATACCCCGGCATTTCTACATCTAAAAACACAAGATCGGGATTTACTTTACGAATGCTCTTAATTGCCCCAGGAACATCCTCGGCTTCTTCTAAAATTTCCACTTCTGGACAACTTTCTTCTAACATCGCACGCAATGCAAGTCTTGCGTTTCTTTCGTCATCTACCAGAATAGCCGTTATTTTTTTCATAAGAATATTATTTAAATATTTGAATAGGCAAGATAATACGAACTAAGGTTCCATCCGATACTCCCTCCGAATTATATTTATCTAAAATTTGGCTTTGAATTTTATCTTTCCGAATACTATTCAAAATTTGCAAACGCGATAATATTGCATTACTGGCAAAAGACCCTGGTTTATTTCTTCTTTTACGATTAATTCCTTCTGAAGCTTTTCGGCCAATACCGTTGTCTTCTATTTCGATACTCATTTGTTTTCCATCATTCAGAGCTTTAAAAGAAATATTTAATTCTTTATCTCCTCTTCGATGAAGAAGTCCATGTTTAATAGCATTTTCAACGTAAGGTTGCAGAATCATGCTAGGAATCGAAATCATTTCGGGAGACAACAATGGGTCTATTTTAATATTACAGTTTAATTTTCCTTCAAAGCGGATATTCTCCAATTCAAGATAAAGTTCTAATGCTTCAATTTCTTCTTGTAGACTAATTTCCTGTTTTTCAGACATGGATAGTATTTTCCGCATTAAATCTGCGAATTTGCCCAGGTATACATTTGCATCTTGTTTTTGATTGGTGAAAATAAAACTTTGTATAGAAACCAAAACATTATATAAAAAATGAGGATTCATTTGCGCACGTAATGCAATCATTTGAGATTGTGCGATTTGTTCTAAAACCTTCTGTTTGTTTTTTAATCTATGTACTGCGAATAAATAAATACAGTAGGCTAGCAACAAAAGGAGCAATATCCATAAAATCAAAAACCAAGTATCCAACCAAAACGGCTTACTTACCTTAAATCTAAATAAATGCACTTTACCTATACGATTCCCATCAATGGCTTGAATTAATAAAATATATTCCCCTGGCCCAGATGGATTAATGTTTATTTCTCCTATTCCCGGTGATTGTTTTGACCAAGTAGTATCGTCAGGAAGTAATCGGTGATGAATAAAGAATTTTTTGGAAGGATAGGTGGCAACCTCTTCAAACATTAATTTAGCCGGAAAGGACTGCAAATCCAGAAAAGAAATAGAGTCTGGATAAAGATTTAAATCAACGATCACATTTCTTGAAATAAATTTAGTGGGATAAATTTCTGGCGCTCTATTATTGGAAACTTTATGGGTAGAAAAACAAATAATTCCAGTATTGGTTGCGAGCCAAATTTTATTTCTATTAATACAGGCATCTAATATACTAGAGCTAGCCACAGATCCAGGAATTTTAATATTGCTTACTTCCGAGGTATTAATATTAATACAATCTAATCCCTCATCCGTAATTACCCAAACAAAAGAATCCTTCAAAAACAGTTTTCGGCATGCCATACTGGAAATCTTTTTGCTTGTATCTAATTGTGCTATTACCTGTGTTCCTTTTAAACAAAAAACCCCTTGATGTAGCGTACTTACCCAGATTCTGCCATCACGGGTTGTAATCATATCCGTAGCAAAAATGGGTTCTCCAAGCGTACTATTAATCGTTTTTTCTATTATTTTTCCAGAAAATAATTGAGGGGAATAAGCAATTAGTTTATGATTGTAACCCGCATAAAATATATTGTTTAAAGAATCATACGCAGCAACACGAGCTCTAATTTTTCCTAGGGAATAAGATAAATAAGGAGTCAATGTTAGCCTGCTAGTATCTATGATTGAAAAAGGAAGCAAATCAATTTTATTGTCCAATCTAATAATTGAAATTCCAGATCCGGAAGCCTTCAAATAATTTCCATTTTGTAAGGGTATAACTTTTTTTCCAAAGTAATCAGACCGTAGGGTTTTATTTAAGCTTAAATCATAAATTCCATTCGTTGCCCAAATTTTATTTTGAATGGAATCAAAAAATAAAAATTCTATATCTGTATTAAGTGTATTAGAGATAGTTCTTACAATGGCACCCTTTTCAGATATTTCAATAATTCCCCCTTTATTGTTTCCGGCAAAAATACCACCCTTCTTTCCAGGTATAATTCTTTGGATAATATTTTTTTTCCCATCTACAAAAGGAAAAAATACTTGATTAAAATTAAAATCAGGAATACAAAACACGCCATTATCTAAGCTCGATATCCAATAATTTCCAGTGTTATCGCATTCAATATCAGAGATTCGTTCTCCTGATAAATAGGGACCTTCCCAGGTATTAGTTTCAGGGTGTAATAAATAAACGCCCTGATTGGTGCATAACCATAATTTTTGATCAGCAGTGTTTTTTAACGAATATAATAATAAATCCGCTTTTTTTATTTCAGGAAAAGTAATGGTTAGATTTCCGTTTACAATTGTGAAAACTTGTCCAGAATAATGATACCGGGAGATTAAATAAATCTCACCCTTAGCTACTGTTGCTGAAAGATTATGAATTAAAGGATTTCTACAAATAATTTTTTGTTTGTTGTTTTCTTCAATTTCTACAATAAATCCATCTTGTGTACAACCAATTAAAGCGTTTTTATTTCCCTTATTTAAACTAAAAAAAGTAGATTTTTCGGATTGGGTTAATAATTTCGAATATTTACTAGTTGAGTAAGGATTGTAAATGTATAAACCAATATTAGTTTGAATAGCTAATTTACCTTGGAAAGAAAGCATTTCTAGTATGGATTCATCAGGTTTTAAATCTGGAAGGATTTGTTCTAAGGAAAGAACCGAAAGGCTATCATTTTGAAAATAAAAGATGTTTCTTACAAAGTCTCTGCACCAAATTCTTCCCTTATCATCTTCTAATAAACCCGTAATAGGAGAAGCATACGCTGGCTTTCGAACAGGAATTTCCCGAAACGAAATTCCATTATACATAAACAATCCCTTTTCGGTTGCAATAAATAGCCTTCCTTTTTTATCCAGATGTAAATCATAAACAACAGAAGAACTTAATCCTTCCGCTACGGTAAGTGAAAAAAAATAAGGATGAAAGGGAAGATTTTTTTGTGCAAATAAGAGTGGAATTCCGAATAGAAAAATAAATAATAAAGACCCTTTAAATAAATTATTTATATAGATTGAATACGGAAAAGGAATTTGTTTTTTGATCATTTTCCGAGGGATATTTTTTTACCTAATATAAATAATTAACGAGGCAATCTAGGTGACATACTTTCATAAAAACAAGCTCTGCATCGGGGTTCATAGGCTTCCTTTTCTCCTAAGAACACTTGATCTGGGCGCAAGGTTTTTCGGTAAGAATGGTTTGCCAGGGCTCCGCATTTTTGACAGATTGCATGAACTTTAGTAATAAATTCCGCTTTTGCTAATAATGCAGGCATAGGACCAAACGGGTTGGCAGTATAATCCATATCTAACCCAGCAATAATTACCCGAATCCCTTTGTTTGCTAATTCCGTAACCACTGGAACAATTTCTTCATCAAAAAACTGAGCTTCATCAATTCCAACTACTTTAACTTCACCGGTTAGCAATAAAATTTGTTGAGCACTTTGAACTACCGTTGAAGGGATTGTGGTTTGATTATGGGAAACCACTTCGTTTTCGCTATAACGCGTATCAATTGCAGGTTTAAATATTTCTACTGCTTGATTGGCAATTTGTGCCCTTCTTAATCTTCTAATTAATTCTTCGGTTTTCCCAGAAAACATACTTCCGCAAATCACCTCTATCCATCCGGATTGGTTGCTGGTGGAGTTGTGTTCAATGAACATAAAAATCTTTAATTAATTACCAGTAACTTTATTAACCTGATGGCAACAAATCTAATAAATACCCGAAACATTTTGGTTTTTTTATTAAAATCCCTACCCCCTTTGGTACATTAAATAACCTCAACAGGATCCTAAAATTATGTTAATTTTGCGTTAAATAAGGAACATGAAGCCACTTTTTATTCCTACTGAAGAACTCAACATTCTTATTCATCAAATATCAGAAAAATATATTCGCTTATTTTTTGGACCCACCAAAAAACAAATCAGCGGGCAGGAAATATTTCATTTCTGTGACCATCAACAAGTTAATCGGTTTTTGTTTTTTCAACTTCATCAAGATTGGAATCAATATCAAACAGGACTTAGGCACCCCTTTTATAATTTTCAACATGAGGAAGTTAAAAAGGCTTTACAATCTTATTTAAATACGGTTTCAGCACATATATTATTGACCGAAAAAGATGTTAGACCTTTGGTAGAAAAGGCGGTTTATAATACAATCACGTTACTTTTAAATCCAGAGGAGACCTTAACTGCATTTTATTTTTCTACTAAAGAGAGCATTAATCTAAGTTTATTAGAAAAAAACGCCTCTTATTTCGATTATTTTGATTTTTTATTACAAGGGATAGTTTTATTTCATCAACAGAATCACATGCCCTTAGTTCGGCGTCGTGTTTTTATAGAGAAACTAATTCGAGCGGAAGAAATTTCTAATCAACGCGGAAAAAGTTTAGAACAATACAGAAGAGAATTGTTTAGACAATTAACGGGTCAAGATTTATTTGAAGTTGCTCGTACGGCAGATGGAACTATTCCCATGCCGGAGTTGCCAGAGGCAACCGTCTCTGAAGAAACTAAATCCACCCAAGTAAGTCGAACCCTTACAGCAGAGCCCGAGCCTCCAGTTGCAAAAGAAGGGTTGTTTTCTGAAACCGTTTCTCAAACAAACAATACCACTATCGCCCAAGATACAATTCAACCTGAAAATAAAAATACTGATACAACAACAGAACCACATCCAGAACCATTACCAACGCCAACCTTTGTAAAAGAAGACCCAACACCTTCTGTGGTTACCCCAGCTCAACCTTCCAGCTTTAACGATGTTTCAGCCTCTGTTGCCGAGGTTTTAAGTCAAAAGCAAACGGGTTCAGATTCTATAAGTCAAAAATTGTTTAAATCTATTACAATAGATAAAATCCCAATTCACAAACAATTCCAATTTTCTCAAAAAATATTTTTAGGAAATACAGCTGAATTTAAATTATTTATTGAAAACATAAATAAAACCCAAAATTGGGAGGAAGCACAATCCCTAATCTCTTCTTTAACAAACGCTCAATCTACATTAAAAGAAGAAGATCCTTTGTTAATTGAATTTATAGAAATTATTAAAAACCGATATCAATCTTAATTAAGATTGAGAGGCAAATATATTGGTACGATTTGCATAAAAATTAAGAGCAATAAATAATAAAATAGTAAACGAAAACAAAGACGATCCGCCATAGCTAAAAAAAGGAAGCGGAATTCCAATAACCGGGGCAATTCCGATAGTCATACCGACATTCACAGCAATATGAAAAAACAAAATAGAAACCACTCCATATCCATATATTCTAGCATATCTTGTTTTACTAGATTCTGCTACTTCTATTAATCTCCATAATAATATTAAAAACATTAATAATAAAACGGTTGAACCTAACCACCCTTGTTCTTCTCCAATAGTACAAAAAATAAAATCCGTATCCTGTTCAGGGACGAAATCAAATTTTGTGTGCATACCTTTTAAGTATCCTTTTCCCCAAAAACCGCCAGAACCAATGGCATTTTTAGATTGGGTTACATTCCATCCTGCCCCTAAAGGATCAGCATTTGGATTGAACAAAGCCTCTATTCTTTTTCTTTGATGTGGCTCTAAAACCTCATCTTTTACAAAGTCAATACCATATACAATAACTGCTGAAAACAGATAAATAATTACATGTAATATTAAATACCTCTGACGGAAAACAAAAAAATACAGAACAATCCCTAATATTAATAAAACAGAAAGAATAATAATATTATTAAATAATAATGCGATTACAGAAATAAAGCCGATATAAAAAATCGCAATTAAAAAAAAGGCAGGCAACCCTTCCCGAAACAGAACAAAAATAAAACTAAAAAAAACCAAAGCAGAACCCGTATCATTTTGAAGTAATACTACAAAAGCAGGACTAATTATTATAACTCCGCAAATTAGTCGGGTTCGAATATTATCTAAATTAAAATTGAGGCTGGACATATATTTAGCCAATGCCATTGCGGTTCCAATTTTGGCAAATTCCACAGGTTGAATCCGGATGCTACCGATTTCAAACCAACTTTTAGCACCATTTACTTCTTTTCCAAAAAACAAAACCAGAACAATTGCAAGTAAACTAACCCCATATACCGGGTAGGAGATAAACTCCAAAAACTTTGAATCTAAGATCATAATAAAAAGAGCCAATAATAAGGCTAATCCAATCCAAACAGCTTGTTTACCATATGAATAATCCAGATCAAATATATTTGTGTTTTCAGCGGTTGCTGTTGCGGCATAAATATTTAGCCATCCACTAATAATCATTAATAGATAAAAAATTATGGATAACCAGTCCAGGCTTAGTTCTTTACGCTCCATTAGCAGGTTGTGAAGTATTTAGCGGAATAGGATTAACCACTGTTTTTCTTTTAGGTGGTTTTGCACTAAAGGGGTTTCGAATAAAATCAGCAGTTAAAATTCTATTTAATTTATTTTGATCAGCAATTTTCCCTGTTAAATATTTTTCAATTACCAGCGAAGAAATAGGGGCGGCCCAGGTTCCACCAAATCCTGAATTTTCAACAATAACCGCAATAGCGATTTTAGGATTTTCTTTAGGAGCAAAGGCAATAAATACAGAATGATCTTCTCCGTGAGGATTTTGTGCGGTTCCCGTTTTTCCGCAAACAGAAATGGTAGGAAGATAGGCTAAACGGGCAGTACCTGCCAGCACCACTTGTTCCATGGCATCAATTACCAATTCAAAATATTCTTTTCTAATCGGTACTTTTATGGTATCGAAATGTTGATATTGTTGTGTTTCTCCACTTGTAGCATCAAATATTTTTTTCAAAAAATGAGGAGCAATATAATATCCTCGGTTAGCAATAACCGCAACCGCATTTGCCATTTGTAAAGGGGTCATCAATACTTCCCCTTGCCCGATGGAATTAGAAACAGTTGCCATGGCTTTCCATCTATTTATTCCATATACATTATCATAATATTTTTTTCTGGGTAACATACCTGGTTTTTCGTTTGGGATATCAATACCGATTTTTCTTCCCGATCCAAATTGGTTCATGTATTTTCTCCAGGTATCATATCCTTCATATACATCTCTATATTTATTATGATTTAACATATCAATATAGACCGAAGCAAAATAAGCATTACAAGAATATTGAATGGCAGAAGACACCTGAGTAGGACTAGGGTGGGAGTGGCAAGCAGGACGACCTCCATTTCTTAAAAACCCCATGGCACAACCATAATTTGTATTCGGCAAAATAGTTCCTTCTTGTAAAGCCAATAAAGCATTTAATAATTTAAATACAGAACCAGGAGGATACATGGCCATTAAAGGTCTATTAAATAAAGGCAATAACGAATCTTGTTTTAACTTTTTATAATTAACCGGTAAAATACCTCCTGATAATAAATTAGGATTATAAGATGGCGCGGAAACAAAAGCTAAAATCTCGCCAGTAGAAGGTTCTATCGCTACGATGCTTCCTACTTTATTTTGTAATAATTCCTCTGCAAATAATTGTAAATCGGCATCTACCCCAATTAATAAATCTTTTCCTTTTTCCGGTTTTACATCATGTTTTCCTTCATCAAAGGTTCCCACTTCACGGCCATGTACATCCACCATTACCGAACGAACGCCTTTTTTTCCTCTTAATAATTCTTCATAATATTTTTCAATACCTGTTTTACCAATTAAATCTCCTTGGGAATAATATTCAAATTTCGATAAATCAGATTTACTTACTTCAGAAATATATCCTAGAAAATTAGCGCCAGCTTCAAATTTATAATCACGGGTATTTCGCACGATGGTTTGTAATCCTTCAAACTCCCATAATTTTTCTTGTAAGGTGGTAAACTTGCTGGCATCAATTTGTTTTTCAAGAATTGAAGGTTTCTTTTTATTGTATTTAGCAGCAGTTTTAATGTTTTTCCATAATTCACCAGGTTCTGTTTGTAAAGTATTTACAAATACATTTTCGAATTCAGCACTATCAGGAAAGTTGAGTTCTTCCGGAACAACCATTAAATCAAAAATAGGGGTGTTGGTTACATAAATTCTTCCTTTTCTATCATAAATAATACCTCTTGCGGGTTGAATTACTATTTTTTTAATTAAATTTTTACTTGCTGACATGGAAAAATCTCCACTAATTACTTGGAGAAAAAACAAACGAATAATAAAAAGAAAAAAGACAGCTGCAATTATTCCTAAATAAATTTGGCTTCTAATTTTTAAATCATTCATTATCTTTTACCTGAATAAAAGAGGATAATTAAAATAGTAGATAGAAAAAGAGTGTAAATAAAACCAGAGAATGTTTTTAAAAGAACCATTCCCAAATCAAAATTACCAATCCCATCCATGAAATAATAAACGATCAAGTAAATAAATAATAACGGTGCAATAAAAAGCAATAATTGATTAATCGGAAGCGAAGGTAAAACCAATTCCTCCCGACTGTCGTAATAAATTTTAGGGACGGCTAAATTCAGCCAACCTTCCCGCAGGGTTACCAACAAAACAGAAGAAAAAGCGCCTAAACCGATGGCTACATTGCTGGATAAAAAATCATAGGCAAGCCCATATCCAAAGGCAATTAATAAAGTCCAAGTAAAACTAATTCTAAAGGGCAACATTAATAAAAACAACAAATGCACTTGAGGTAAAGCTATGCTGAATAAAACCATTTGATTAAACAATGTAGTTTGTATTAATAAATAGATAAATGCAAAAAAAGAATATAAAAGAATATCCATATTTACTGAAATATTTTAGTCTGCGCTTCTAAGGTGTCTATTTCATTACGGTAAACATTCGCGAGCGCATAAACATGCCAAGCTTTACCGGGAGCAGAGTTTAACTTAACTGAAATTTCATAAAACCCATCTTCGTTATTTTCTTCAAAATGGTCAATGATTCCGATCATATATCCTTCTGGAAATATACTGCTAAACCCAGAAGTTACAATCGTGTCGCCCTTTCTGATGTCTACGTGTAAGGGAATATATTCGAGGGTGGCATAAGCCGGGTTTCCTCCTTTCCAAGAGATAGAACCAAAGAAGTTTTCTCCAAATATTTTTGCGCTTAACCGAAAGTTTTTGTTTAGAATGCTCATCGCTACCGAGTGGTTTTCACTAACCGCGATAATCATTCCCATTACTCCTTCATCTGTTATAATACCCATTCCTTTTTGGATCCCATTTTTATACCCTTTATTTAAGGTTAAATAATTATAACTTCTTTCTAAAGTGTTATTTATTACCTGGCAAGGGATAAATCTAAATCCATTTTTGGGCATTAAACTATCGGGAATTAGGCGATATTCTGGTTTAAGCGGCAAAAAGTATTTATAGGTTTCTAATTCTGATTTAATTTTTAAATAGGCTTCCCTTAATTTTTGATTATGATATAATAATTTTTCATTTTCATTTCTTAAATTAAAGTATGCAAAAAAGTCAGTACGTAAAACCTGGGCTTCTGCTGCAAGATCTTGTACAAAAGTTAAATAAACTTCTTGTTGTTGACGATTATTATTAAATAAAAAAAGAAGTGAAATTATTTCTAGAATAAGAAATAACAGCGCATTTCTAAGTTTAAAAAGGAGTTGAAATAGCCTTTCCATTTCGGAGGCTTAGGTCATCAGGAATTTAAATTTGTCGATATTTTTTAAGGCAATACCAGTACCTCTTACCACCGCTCTTAAAGGATCTTTGGCCACGTGAACGGGTAATTTTGTTTTGTCGGAAATTTTTTGGTCAAGCCCTCTTAATAATGCTCCCCCACCGGTTAAATGAATCCCTCTTTCATAAATATCAGCAGATAACTCAGGGGGTGTTAATTCCAGTGCACGTAAAATAGCATCTTCAATTTTTGCTATTGATTTATTGAGTGCATGTGCAACTTCTTTATAGGAGATGGTAATGGTTTTAGGGATTCCGGTCATCACATCTTTTCCCCGCACTTGAATATCTTGTGGGGGGGCGCTTAATTCAGGAATAGCGGCACCCACTTCAATTTTAATTTTTTCCGCGGTTCTTTCACCTATCACCATACTATGTTGGCGACGCATATAATCCAGAATGTCATTATTAAAATCATCTCCGGCCACGCGTATACTTTGATCACAAACAATACCGGAAAGAGCAATAACAGCAATTTCTGAAGTACCACCGCCAATATCTACCACCATATTACCGATGGGCTCTTCAACATTAATTCCGATTCCAATGGCTGCGGCCATAGGTTCATGAATCAGGTACACTTCTTTTGCCCCAGCATGTTCAGCAGAATCTTTTACAGCTCTTTTTTCTACTTCTGTAATACCACTGGGAATACAAATGACCATACGGTGAGAGGTGTTGAACAACCGCTTTTCTGTATTTATCATTTTAATCATTCCCCTGATCATATGCTCAGCAACCGTAAAGTCGGCAATAACGCCATCTTTTAAAGGTCGTACCGTTTTGATGTTTTCATGTTCCTTGCCATGCATTTGCTGGGCTTCTCTTCCGATAGCCAATACTTTTCCGGTTTGACGGTCCAACGCCACAATAGAGGGTTCATCCACTACTACTTGGTCGTTATGCATGATCAGGGTATTGGCTGTTCCCAAATCAATGGCGATTTCGGTTGAGAAAAAATCAAATAATCTCATGAGTGTAAGCCTTGCGCTTAATGTTTAAAATGTCGAATACCAGTAAAAACCATGGAAAGCTGATGTTCATTGCAGAATCGGATATTTTCTTCATCTTTAATAGAACCACCAGGTTGTAATATACAAGAAATGCCAGCATCTGCTGCCATTTTAAGACTATCGGGAAAAGGAAAGAATGCATCTGATGCCAATATCGAACCCTTAATAGAAAAGTTATGGGCAGCAGCAGATTCAAGCGCACCCTTTACGGCTTCAACTCTTGAGGTCCTGCCTGAACCTTTCCCAATTAATTGACCATTACTTACGATTGCGATTGCGTTAGATTTAAGATGTTTCACACAAATCTCAGCAAAAGAGATATCAGGATTATTTAAGTTGAAGGTTCCCGAAACCAGTTTTAGATTTTCAACCGCACTAATTTTTAAATTGGAGCTTTGTTCCAAACTTCCACTCCATAAAGACCGATATTGATTTTCGGGTAAATCAAACCCACTATCTTTTATTAAGATACGATTAGTCTTGGTGGATAATAATGCAAAAGCATCCGGTTCAAAATCCGGGGCACATAATACTTCAAAAAAGATCTCTTTGATTTTTTGAGCAACCTCAAGATTTATTTTTGTATTGGTAATTAATATTCCTCCGAATGCAGAGGTGGGATCACATTGTAATGCTCTTTCCCAAGCTTCACTTACAGTTGAACCCAAAGCAACCCCACAAGGTTGGGTATGTTTTAGAATTGCAAATACCGGAGAAGCAACAGACTTAAACTCACGGATTAAAGAAATACCGGCTTCTAAATCTAAAAGGTTATTATAGGATAAGGCTTTTCCGCTGAGTACTTCAATTTTGTCATTTGGGTTTTTTATCCAAGTTGCCGATTGATGTGGGTTTTCTCCATATCTAAGCGATTGAATAAAATCAGGACCTTGTTGAAACCAAGTTGAAATTAATTGATCATATTTAGCGGTAATCGCAAATGCTTCCCCAGCTAATTGTTTGCGTTGAGATAGAGTTAGACCCTCGGGTTGATTTTTCAACCAATCGGAAACAGTAGAATATTGACTGGAATGAGATATTACCGCCACAGCGTCATGGTTTTTCGCGGCCGCCCGAATTAACGCCACGCCCCCAATATCTATTTTTTCTATTTGTTGCTCTGGAGTGGTTTCTGGATTTTTGAGTGCTTCCTCAAAAGGATACAAATCAACCACGACAAAATCTATTTCTTGAATATGATGTTCTGTTAATTCTTCAGAATGAGATGGGGTATTACGTTTAGCTAAGATCCCTCCAAAAATTACGGGATGTAATGTCTTAACTCTTCCTTCTAATATTTCCGGAAAATCGGTCAAGGAGGAAACTTCCGTAACCGAATAATTTTGAGTTCGCAACCATTCAGCCGTACCTCCTGTTGAAATAAGTTGGGCACCTGATTTTTGAAATTGTTCTAATAGAGACTCGAGTCCGGTCTTATGATACACCGAAATCAGGACAGAACCAAGCACTTTTTTTTCTTCCATTAACAACCCGTAAAGGTAAATATATATTACTGTTTATGTAGGATTTTTTTACAAGCATCCTGAACCACGATGGGCAGAAATTTATGTTCAAGTTTTTGAATTTCTTTAGCTAAATCCAGAGCATCCCATTCGGAGTTAATTTTAATTTTTTCCTGTCTCCAGATGGTTCCTGTATCATATTCATCAGAAACCTCATGAATAGTTATTCCAGATTCTACTTCTTTAGCTTCGATTACAGCGGAATGAACGGCAGATCCATACATACCCTTTCCCCCATAGGCTGGTAATAATGAGGGATGCAAATTAAGGACAAGGCCAGTAAAGGATTTTAAAAACAAGGGGTTTACTTTTCTAAGGTATCCCGCTAAAACCACAACTTGAATATTGTGTTGTGACATTTGTTCTAAAATTTTATTGGGGTTTTTTCTATCCTGTTCGGAAGGTAACCAAAGTGGAAAATTTTGATTAACAGCACGATCGGCCAAGTAACAGGGGCGGTCGCACACGATTAATCGAATTTCTCCCCAAGTATTATCAGAAAAAAAATCTATTAACACTTGAGCATTCGAACCAGTGCCCGAGCCCCAAATGGATATCCCAATTTTTTCTGAAGAATTCATTAGGTAAAATTGATAAAAAGCAAACACTCTTTTACATGTAAAAAATAATGGCAATAGGCATTAAAAAGCAATGTGTAAATTTGTTCAAGTGTTACCCGCTTCCCTACAAATTATTTGTTTAGATGATCCTTCTTATCCTACTTATGGAGGTGTGATAGATATTCATTACAGAATAAAGTCATTGCACCAAGCAGGATTAAGGCTCAACCTAGAGGTTTTTACAAGAGACCGTCACCCCAATCCTTCAATACTATTAAATTGGGCTACATCTGTAAATTATTATTTACGTAAACCAATGTTAAGTGGAGGATTGCAATCTAACCCTTACATGATCTATTCTCGTTCCCATCCAGATTTGTTGAAGTCACTAAAGGAACAGAATTGTCCGGTATGGTTTGAAGGATTGCACACCACTTCAAGCATTCAATACTTGAAAAGATTTTATCCTAATAAAAAATTATATTTAAGATCACATAATATAGAGTCTCATTATTATCATGAATTATTTATTAAAGAAAAAAACCCCTTTCGAAAAGCCTATTTCAAAGCTGAATTTGTTCGGTTGAGAAAATATGAACAACAGGTTTTGCCCTTATTTGATGCTATTTATTGCATTAGCACAGAAGATACCCAACACATTAAGCATTTAAATCCAAATACGTATTGGTTACCTGCTTATGTAAAATATAATACACCTAAAAATAATCCATTATCTTCCATTTCTAAAGGGAAATTAAAATTGTTGTATCATGGAAATTTTAATGTTTTAGAAAATCGAGTAGCTGCTAAATGGTTAATATCTGCATTAAAAAATTTTTCTAAACCATTCGAATTAACATTAGCAGGAAAACAACTATCTAAAGCAAAATTATTTATTCCATCTGGGATGATGGTAAAACAAATTTCAGATCCAGGGGTAATGGAACCCTTGTTAGCAGAAGCCGACATTGTATTATTGCCCGGAAGTCAGCGATCCGGAGTGAAGATAAAGTTATTAGAATCATTGGCAGCAGGAAAGCGGATTTTATGCAGTCCTGAAACCGTTGTTGGTTCTGGGCTTGAAGCAGAAGCGCTATGTTTTATATCTGCACCCTCTTTATTAGAAAAATTAAATTTATTATGTTCAGGAGAACTCGATGGTGCTATGTTAGCATGGTTAGATAAATTCGAAGAAATTTATAATCCAGAAATAAACACACAGAAATTGTTAATAGAATCTTGGGGAATAAAAATAAAATAATTATTTGTTTTTATTGATTTGATAATTTATTAATCCCGCAACTTCTTTAAAGCTATTTACGCCTAAAATAAAGTGTTGAACAATCATAAGTTTGTTTAATATTCCTGTATTCGGTAATTTTTTAGGTACACCATTGGGGTAATACTTTTTTCTTTGTTTCAATAAATAAGGAACATGTTGATAAAAATGAATATGTGCGTTGAACATTAAAGAAATCAAATAAAATTTTCCGTTTAATACTTCTTTTGCAGTATACACAGCATCCAAAATCATTCGAATAAATATTTTAGGAATTAATTGGTGCGCAGGTAAATTTAACAGCAAGGTCATTAAACTATTGCGAAAATTTAAATATGTTTTTTTGGGATTTTCTTTTGACAAAGTTCCCCCTCCAACATGATACACCACAGAAAAGGGAAAGCATAAAATTTTGTGCCCATGATTTCTAAGTCTCCAACACAAATCAATTTCCTCCATGTGTGCAAAAAAGGATGGTTCGAACAAACCATGTTCTTCTACCACTGATTTTCTTAATAAAATACAGGCCCCGCTCGCCCAGGCAATTTCACAGGTTTCATCATATTGCCCAACATCTGTTTCTAAATGTTGAAAGACCCGACCTCTGCAAAAGGGAAATGCTAAATAATCTAAAAACCCACCAGCAGCGCCAGCATATTCAAATTTATCGGGTTCGCCCCAGGATAATATTTTAGGTTGAATAGCTGCAACTTCCGGAAAACCCTGCATAATTTTCACCATCCCGTCCAGCCACCCAGGCGTTACTTCTACATCAGTATTTAACAATACAAAATACGGAGAGGATATATAGGGTAAAGCAGAATTGTTCCCAACCGTAAAACCTAGGTTCTCGCTCCATTTTAATATCCTTACTTGCGGGTATTCTGATTCAAGAAAATGTATTGAATTATCTGTAGATCCATTGTCGGCAACTACGATTTCAATAGGAGAATAGGTGGTTCGAAGTAACGCAGGTAGAAACTGTGCCAATAAACGTTGACCATTCCAGTTTAATAAAACTACCGTCACTAAAGGGTTTTCATGCCCTGCAATGTTTTGAATCATCCCGGAAAACCGAGGTTGGATAAATTAAGCCCAGGAATATTTGGTATTTTATCCTTGGTGATTTTTGCCATTTCCTCTTTTGCCCTTGCTTCGGCATTTTCTAAGGCAATATTTACAGCG
>RFSG01000170.1 GCA_009924095.1 Sphingobacteriia bacterium | reverse complement strand
TGTATTTTTATAGTCTGTGCGTTTCCGGTTTTTATCTCATTATTGAAAACTCGAGAGCAATTATGTCACGAGATAGTTTAGTGGTTTTCACTTTGATTCTTTCGGTAGTAGCGGCCGTAATCGCTTTTGTCATTGCCTATTCAATCTCGGGTTTCTTTATTGCACCTGTTCAATATCGCTTTAAAAGTCCTTATGCTATTTTGCTAATGAAACCCGGTATGGCAGCCGGAGCCGCTTTCTGGACTTTTATTGGTGTTTCAAGTGCATTGGTCATTTGGATTGATAATTAATTAATATTTTTAAATAATATGAAACTACCGGTTCTTTCCTCTGAAGAGCGTCAACAATTTGACAGTGGTGTGATGCAAGTAAATGGTAAATCCATGAATCGCACAGCGCTTGGAATTATCGATGCTTTTTTACGATTGTATCCTCAGGCAACTTTTGCGGATTTAAAAGAAGCCTTTCCGGATCACTTAAATCCTACAGCACCTAAACAAGCGCCTAAATCCATTTTTAAGCCCTATTCTGACCGTGATTTTGGGGTTGTCCACAATCTTGCTGAAATTGAGACTGAGTTTCAAAAAGCCGGAATACCCTATCACGGGCTTTTCTTTACGGAACCCGACACCCTGTTTAAAACCGCAGATGGCGTAACCGTTATCGTCAATAAATTATGGGAAACTACGGATGCTGAATCCAAGGCATCTGATTTAGAACAGTTGGCTAATCAGAAATACGGAATTGTGGTTAATAAATTTGAACCTAAATCCGCTTTTTCCCGTGGTACCTATAGCCTGGATTTAATCCAGCCTGCTTTAGCTGATAAATTGTCAGGCAAATCTACTCCTCCGGTTCAAATAGAATCACCTCCTGTGATTCAGGAGGAGAAGAAGAAAATATCCGTATGGGTATGGATATTGCTCGGCTTGCTTCTGCTGCTTCTATTGTTGTGGGCTTTGGGTTTGTTTAACTCCAATAAAAATACCGAAGCTGTGGCCCCCATTGCAACACCGGATACTGTTTACACCGAAAGAATTGTTACCCGGGTGGATACTGTTTTTGTGGAAACCATTGAGGAACTGGAAACAAAATTTAATGCTGTGGAGTATCAGGTTAAGAAATTTGACATTCCGGAAGAGGCCAAATATGCCTTGTATGACCTGGCAAAGGTGATGAATAAACATCCTGAAGTGAAGTTAAAAATTGAAGGGCATACATCAAAGGAGGGCAACCCTCAGTTTAATAAAACACTTTCCGAAAACAGGGCAAAAACGGTTGTTCAGTTTTTGATTCAGCGTGGCGTAGATTCCACCCGACTGTCTTACGAGGGTATGGGTAGCTCTGTTCCTTTAGATTCTGTTAATCTGGATAAAAATCGTCGTACAGAATTTATTGTTATTACCGAATAAACAGTTGGAGGATACCGAAACGCCCTAAAGGGAGTAGGTTTTATTTTTATTGGTTATTATGCCCCTCAGTGAAAGTCAACGCAATCAAATTGCGAATTATAAAATTCAGATTGAAAGTGTTCGGAAGGCATTGAATACGATAAAAGAAAACAAAAAGCAGAAGTCTGAATACTACGCCAATGCCATCAAGAGTAGCAAGGATGCCAATTATAAACGCACTCTTCGGCAAAGAAAAATTTATGAAATGAATGGATATGTAAGCCAGATCGAATCTAAAAAGAAAGATATCGAAAGGTTAAAAGGGTATATCCAATCCATTAAGAGATAAGGTTTTTGGATCTGTTTTCAAAATAAAATATGACTTTAGAAACTGTTCTCTCCCTCATATCCATACTCGTCAACATTGTCGGTTTTTATTTCGTCATCCGTCAAATTACGCAACAAGCATTGGCTACGCGGGGAGAGACTTATACCAGTTTGTGTGGTTTGTCGTATGAGATTTTAAAAATGATCAGCGATAATCCGTATTTGTACGATTATTTCTACAATAACAAAAAATTGGAAACGGATTCCGAGCATCGGGTTCAGGTGTTGATGTGCTGTGAAATGATTGCCAATTATTGTGATAATGTTAACTTGCAAAGGGAGAATATACCGGACGCTGTATGGCTGCGATGGAAGAATTTTATCAAAGGCCAACTTGAAATTAGCACGGAATTAAAATCCTTTATGTTGGAATATAAGGATTGGTATTCCGCAGAAATGATTGAAATTTTAGATGAGGTTCAAAAGGCAAAGCATTAAATTCTAAGCAAATTCATTATGTCCTTTTTCAAAAGCTTTTGGCGAGAAACCGGAAAGAATACAGGCAAGTGGGCCAGTAATAAGGTGTTTGGGGATGGATGGAGTACGCCATTTCGTGTACATCGCAGTGGCAGTAGCAATCGTCAATCATTGTCCGATATTTCCGATGAAGCTGCGCGTGGCAGGCGCAACCGGGAAAGAGAAATTGAGCGAAATGAAGAAAAGGCTCGTATTTTGGAGGAAGTCAACGCCATTCAATTCCATTCCGATGATCCTCGTGTGATTGCTGCTCAACTCGATACGTTATTTACGCTTTTACGCTATTTGAAAGAGAAAAATTATGCAGTCAACAGCATGGTGGATAGCAGGATTCGAGCCGGTATTCTATGGCTTAAACGCTCCAAGGATTTTGAATTGGCTTCATTTTATCAAAGTGAATATCGAAAAATTCGCTATCTGAGTGTGGTAACCGAAAGTGTTCAGGTGGTTGGTTTTTTCATCTTGATGTGTGTCGCGCCTGTTGTATTACTCTGGGGATATAAGTATCTATTTAAAGCCATTGCATGGCTTTTTAATTGAGTTAATGCCGGGTATTTTTATTTCCTTTCAAATATTAATACTATCAAAATAATAGTTCAAAAATTTCCTTCTTCAAAAGCTTTTGGCGCGAGACCGGTAAGAATACTCAAGTTCGGCGAAGACTTAGTCTTCGTCGGAGTGTGGAGGAATGTTACATTCCCATTCTGATATTAC
>RFSG01000169.1 GCA_009924095.1 Sphingobacteriia bacterium | reverse complement strand
GTCGGTTATTTTTTCTGTGCTTATGATTTCCGTTCTTACTTCAATTTTTTTAAGTAAATATGGAACAATACTGTCTTCCAATTCTAACATTGAAAGTAAAAGATGTCCCGGTTCTACAGTTTGTTGGGTATGTTGTTTTGCTAATTCTTGTGCGCCCTGAATTACTTCCTGAGCTTTAAGGGTAAATTGATTTAAATTCATAATTTTTTAATTTTCCTTGTCACTTCAATTCTATTTCCAAAATGGAATATAAAGCAGGAATGTCAGGTTTTTATGCCTTAATGGCGGATTTATTATTCATTATCTGCCAAAATAGAGATAATGAATTAGGGAAATTATTTAAATTTTGGATTTAGGAGTAAGTAGGGAAAATATAAATTAAAAAGGAACATCTTTCATATCTCCTTCAAATTCATCTAAATCCATATTATTCATTTTAGACGGGAAGGTGACACTATTTTCTCCGGAATTAAATCTATCGGAAGGGCTGAAAGATTTTGGAGTATCAGAATTATGGGTTGCGTAATAATTTTCCTCTAAGGGGATAAATTTTGCATATTCTTTAATAAATCTTAAATCCACTTCTCCGGTAGGGCCATTTCTTTGTTTAGCGATAATTACTTGCCCTAATCCATGGGTACTATTACCGTGATCATCCGTATCTATTTTATAATATTCCGGACGATATAAGAACATAACCATATCTGCATCTTGTTCGATGGAGCCTGATTCCCGAAGGTCACTCAGCATAGGTTTTTTATCTTTTGCGGGTCTGTTTTCTACCTGACGTGATAATTGAGATAAAGCAATTACAGGTACCATTAATTCTTTGGCTAATTCTTTTAATGCGCGTGAAATAGCGGCAATTTCCTGCTCTCTGTTTCCTGCTTTAACTCCTTGTCCGGCGGTCATTAATTGTAAATAATCAATAATAATTAATTCTATTTTTTTTTCAGATTTTAATTTTCTGGATTTTGCTCTTAAATCCATAATAGATAGGGCAGGGGTATCATCAATATAAATCGGCGCATTATTTAAATCTTTAATTCTACTATTCATAGTTACCCATTCAGAGGAAGTTAATTTTCCTGTTCTTAATTTTTGGGCATCAATTTCTGCTTCCGAACAAATTAATCTTTGCACCAATTGTTGTGCGGCCATTTCCAGGGAGAAAATAGCAACGGGTTTATGATACAACATTGCCGAGTTTCTCGCGGTAGATAAGATAAATGCGGTTTTACCCATAGAAGGGCGAGCTGCAATAATAATTAAATCGGAGGGTTGCCATCCGGAGGTATATTGATCTAAGGCAGGAAAGCCGGAAGGTACTCCAGAAACGCCGGCATCTTTTTTTTCTAATTCTTCTAATCGTTTAATCGTTTGAAGAATTAAAGTGGGCATATCTTGAAAATTTCTTCTCAGATTCGATTGCGATAATTGGAAAATATCTCGTTCGGTGCTATCTAATAATTCAAACACATCGGTAGTATCTTCAAATGCATCTTTTACCACCCGGTCTGCCACTCGAATTAATTCCCGTTGAATAAATTTTTCAATAATTATTCGGGCATGAAATTCCACATGGGCAGCGGAGGCTACCTTAGCGGTTAATTCAACAATATATAGCGGACCACCTGCTTTTTCCAGTTGCCCCATTTGTTGCAATCGATTTTTTACGGTAACCAAATCGACCGGGCTTGAATCCGAATATAAAAGCAGTATAGCTTCATAAATTGCAGCATGTGCGGGCTCATAAAATGCCTCGGGTCTTAATAAATCAATAATTCCCGGGATTGCATCTTTTTCCAACATTAAGGCACCCAAAACAGCTTGTTCAGCTTCTAATGCTCTGGGGGGTAATTTCCCTAAACCACTAAAAATGGGTAGGGATGGCCTTCCATTGCCGGAGCGGGATCTGGTATTTCCAGATTTATTATTTTCTAATGAGAGTTCTGCCATGTCCAACTTTTGCGGACGACAAATGTACGCAACTCACCCTCCTACTCTTGCAGTTGTGGAGAACTACCCAAGATTTGCAACCCTAATCAACTTGGCTCAGAATCAAGGAGAAATATTTTATAAACACAATATTAACTTTTTGCGGGAAGAATTGTTGATTCTTAATTATTGAAAATCAGGGCTATGAAATATAAATTAACTTATACACAAGTAGCGCTATTTTTATTAAGGGAAGAGACCCGAAAACTAAATAGATTCCTGTAACTTTAAAACGTATTCTAATCATCTCATATTTATTCAGCGTTTATGAAAGCATTTTATGGATTAATTCTAGGGGTAAGTCTTATCTTTTGGAGCATTAGTGGATGCAAACTAAAGCCCAATGAAGTAGGGCTTCCCAATTATAATGCTGAAATTTTGGGCCCAATTGTAACGGGTTCTTACACGGGCAGTGATTTTATTTCGGATAATTCTCAGATTTCCACGGTAGATCCTCAGGGCCTTGTTACGTTAGCCTATCGGGGAGATATTCCAACGTTAGGAATTGAAGATTATCTTTTATTGCCCAATCAATCCTTTCCGATTGGAGCGGTTATTCCTCCGGGCACTTCTCCTACACTTACTTTTACCCATACATTTTCTTTAAATATTCCCAATGGAGCACAATTAACAGAATTAGGTTTACGATCAGGGTATTTTGGATTAAATTTAATTTCTACGTCTTCGGCTCAAATTAATTGTTCTTTTCGGTTTGTAAATGCGACCCGTCCGAATAGTCAACCGGTTATTTTAAATATTAATCTTCCACCATTTGGTTCTACTCGGGATTCTGTAATGTTAACGGATGCGGTAATTGATTTAACCAATGGAAGTGTGGGTACTTATAATGCTTTAGCGGTTGAATTTACTTATTCCTCTATTGGAGGGAATTTAAATTTTAATAATGTATTAGCAGGTTCAAGTTTTTTTCTTTCGAATTTTAAACCTGCTTTTGCAAAAGGGTATTTAGGGACTTATTCAGATTCTTTAAAAGGAACATTTTCGATACCTATTTTTGAAAGATTTTATTCCGGGCAATTACAATTTGAAAGTCCTTATTTAAGTACTACTTTAAGTAATTCATTTGGCGT
>RFSG01000168.1 GCA_009924095.1 Sphingobacteriia bacterium | reverse complement strand
CGTCCGGAAGATATTGAAATACACCCGGAAAACGGTGACGTTTTAATTGCCTTAACGAATAACAAACCTAAGGGAAATCATTTCGGATCCATCCTTAAAATCAAAGAAGAAAACGCAGATCCGGGGTCCTTGAAATTCACCCATGAAACGTATATGATGGGTGGAAAAGAGACAGGTTTTGCTTGTCCTGATAATTTAGCCTTTGACCCTGCTGGGAATTTATGGTTTACATCAGATATGTCGGGGATGGGTGCAGAACCTTATACTGACTTCGGCAACAACTCTCTGTTCGTTGTACCTGTTAAAGGCCCTGCTGCAGGATCAGTGATTAGAATTGCCAATGCTCCGAAAGATGCTGAATTCACCGGCCCGTTTTTTCATCCCTCTGGGAAATATTTATTCTTAAGTGTTCAACATCCTGGAGAAAATTCCCCTTCACGTGAACAACTTACCAGTACCTGGCCTTTGGGCGGTGGACAAATACCGCGTCCTGCTGTAGTTATTTTGTCAGGGCCGGTATTGGATTATTTTACTCAGGCGTAAATTGTTATCCTCGTATTTACTTAGCCCAAAAAGGATAAGAATCCAATTATTTTTATTTTAACATCACCATTCAAATATTCAAACAATATTTTATTCCTTTTAATTAAATAGAATTACTTCCAAATCCGTTAAAAAATTTAAATCGTTAATATTATTCAATAGCTTTTATCAATAATAATTTTCCCGAAGCCTTAATTAAAAGCCAGGAAAAATCTGAAGAGTCATTTATAAATTAATTATCTGAGATAATGAGAACCCTTATTATTTGATTATCTATTGTTTAGCATTTAAAGATCATTAGGATTTAATTTTCCGGGGATTTGTGGGTTAAAATCATAAATATATTTTAACCAAATGATGATTATTTTTTTTAAATTGTGGGATGAATTTAAAAGTAATATTTAGTTTTTTGCTGATGGGCCTGTTGATTCAAATGCAGGCACAGCCCTTGCGTAACCGGAAAGATGGGGGATATCATTTTACCCCTATTCAACTTGCTGAGGTTTTACCCGTAGAGGATCAATACAGAACCAGTACTTGTTGGAGTTTTTCTTCTCTTTCTTTTTTTGAGGCGGAATTAAAAAGAATGGGGCGGTCAGTGGTGAATTTATCTGAAATGTGGGTTGTTCGGCATACCTATGCAGACAAAGCCAAAAGGTATGTCAGAATGCATGGGGAGCAGGCATTTGCACCGGGAGGGGCATTTCATGATGCAATTCATGTTATGAAAACGCATGGGTTAGTTCCTCAATCCGCTTATTTAGGAAAATCCTATGGGGAAGAAAAACATAAACATTCAGAATTAGATGAAGTGTTAAAAGCTACTGTTGACGTAATTGTAAAAAATCCGAATGGAAGAGTAAGTACAGCCTGGCCAGCGGCCGTAGATGGAATATTAGATGCCTACCTTGGTGAAGCCCCAACTTCCTTTACGGTAGATGGAAAATCTTTTACCCCTAAGGAATATGCTGTTGCCTGCGGATTAAAGGGTGAAGATTATATTGAAATTACCTCCTTTACCCATCATCCTCCGTATCAAAGCTTTATTTTAGAAGTGCCTGACAATTGGAATCAGGGACTAGTATATAATCTTCCTTTAGCGGAAATGATCTCCTGCATTAATTATGCCTTAAAAAACGGATATACTTTGGCGTGGGGTGCAGACGTGAGTGAAAAGGGATTTGCTTTTAAACAGGGCATTGCTGTAGTGCCGGAACAGGATTTATCTCAGGTAAGTAAAAAAGAATTGGATTCCATTTTAAATAATCCTGTTAAGGAAATGGAAATTACCCCGGAGATCCGGCAATTAGCTTTTGATAATTATGAAACCCAGGATGACCACGGGATGCATATTATCGGAATGGTTAAAGATCAAAGAGGAGAAATATTCTATTTGGTAAAAAACTCCTGGGGAAAAGAAAGTAATGAGTGTGATGGATATTTATATGTTTCGGAAGCGTATTTAAAATATAAAACCACCTCATTAATGGTGCATAAAGAGGGATTACCTAAAGCCACTTCAAAACAATTAGGATTATAACTTTATATTTAATAGAAGTCCTTTTGTTTGTCCGGGATATTTCTTGTCAATTTTCCTCAGCCAGTCATTGGCTTCACGCATATTTCCGGATTTCCAGGCGAGATAAGCTTGATACTTTAAATACAACAAGGGATCTATTTCTTTTTTATTCAGGGATTTAAGTTGTTGTTGTGCTGATACTAAATTTCCAGAACGAATTAAATCTGGAATTGGAGAAGTTGTGCTTACGGATTTTTCGGTAGTCCTTTCATTTGTAGATTTAGGTTCTGTTGCGCTTGAACTTCCGCCTACCCAGGAATACCATTTTTGGTCAGGATTTATAGGTACGTTTTTCTTTTCGCTTCCGGCAGTTGTCAGTGGGGCTGTTGGGGATACTTTTGTATCAGAATGATAAGAATTGCTGTTTTCAGAAGTTTGTTCAGTATTGTCAGTGGCAAGTGAAGAAACATCCAAACGTTGAGAATTCATCCCAGCAGACTCTTCCTGTGTAATACTTTTTTGAGAAGGCGGGTAAAGATCCTCCTGAGGTGTTGAGCCCTCAGCAAGCAGGCGATGATTGAGCGTTTGCGTATTCTCAATAACTGGAGTTGTTTCCCTGGGCTTCTGAATAGACTGGGAGGGATCTTGAATATGGGTTTCAAATTGCCGGTTACTTTCATTCTGTGGAATGGAAGGCCTACTTAATATCCAAACTAAAGCACCCATTCCCACCAATAAGGCTAAACCAGCAACCATGCGATACCTCTCCAACCGATTGGCCGAGGGGTTTTTCTTACTTTGCAACGACCCTTGGGGAGACCAAACCCTGGTAAATTCAATTTCATCAGCCTTTGCCCAACCCTCAACAGCATCGGATAAAAAGGGATCAGATAACATTTTAACCTCAAATGCATGCGCTTCCCGGCTATCCATTTCACCTTTTACATACCGCTGGATCTGTTCTCTTATTTGTAAATCTCCGCTCATAATATCCTCCCTTTTTCCATTTTAATGGATAGATTTCGCTTTCCATTCTGAATATAACTTTTAACTGCCGACAAGCCTAATCCTGTTTCTATTGAGATTTG
>RFSG01000167.1 GCA_009924095.1 Sphingobacteriia bacterium | reverse complement strand
AGATGCACATCCTCTTTCATTGGCAGACAGAATTATATTTAAAATACTGACTGATCTTCTTGAATTCAAAGATTATTGAAGTTATTAGGCCATAGGCATGTTATACAACCCCTGCGGAATAGTGTATCGAACAAATAAATAATTTCCAATGAAACGCTGGCAAATGCTGTAATTCCCAAAAGGATAACTTTTCAGAGAGTATACGCACCCCAAAGATACCTTATCAGGGATTCAAGGAGATTTAAATAATGATTACAAATATTATTCTGCTGAAGCTTTTGCTGCTCCTTGGGTACGGATCTTACGAATACTAGGTTCTCCAGCATAAGTAAGGCCTGAGGCTCCGTTAAGATCCGCAGATAAACTGCGTTTAACGGTTAAGGATGCAACCGATGCGCCTTCCAATTCTACCGTTGCTTCCTTTGTATTCCAATCCATAGCCTCAATTTTACACGCTCCTTTTCCGGTTAAGTTTAACTTATCAGATTTTCCTTCTAATTCAATGGTTGACGCACCTGACACCTGCAAAACAAAAGCTTCAATATTGCCCGCCAATTCTAACCTGGAAGCTCCATTAATGTCTGCAATGAATTGATTTTCTTCTAACTCTTTCGCAAACACTTTAACAGCCCCAGATAAATTTAATTCCTTCAATTCTGGTAAGGTGATATAAACCACTCCTATGTTTTCCATATCCTCATTTTTACCTTTGATGCTTAATCTTTTTCCTTGTTGGCTAAGGGAAAGGGATTTATCATTTTCCAATTCTCCTTCCAACGAAACCTTGTATTCAGTGCCTTTTCGGATATGTACTTCAACCGCACCTTCAACAGTAATCTGAGAGAAGTTCTTAAAATTAAGTTCCTGAATGCTGCCTTCAGAAAAACTTTCTTCGTCCTCTGAATACCCATCTGGGCAATAAAGACCTTCTTTTCGCATTTCACAATTCCAAGGTCCTGAGCTGTCTTCAAAGGAATAGTCTATCAACATTTCTAATTCTGGAGCGATAGATATTTTCTTTCCTTCAGGTAAATAAAGAATCATCGAAATTTCCTGTGCTCTCCATTTATCTATCCCATAAGCCACCGGGGAAATTTCCAAAACCGAATCCCGCAATCTCCAGGTATAGTGAATTAATTCTGCTCTTTCTCTAGCAATTGTAGGATCTTGACCTCTTGCTGTTCTTATAATTTCTAGATAGGCTAAGGAATCTGGACTTTTTTCAAAGGTTAGGTCAATATCAGAATACGCCATCTTTTGTTTGCCTGATTCCGTTTCTATCCATACCTCTTTATCAAAAGGCCATCTTCTGGTTTTATGCTGATGAGAAAGGGTTGAAACCTTCAAGATTAAAGGAGTATTGGGGGATAGGGGAATGATCTTTCTTTCTGTAATTTTTCCTGTTGAAGAAAAGTCGTTAGCAATTAAGGTTGTTGAATAAAGGGTTAATCCTAAACAAACAATCCAAACTCCTAATGAACTCCACATCCAAAGGGAGGATACTTTTGGAATTTTAAACCAAAACTTAATACATATCCATAATAAAATACTGAGCGGTATACCCAATAGTCCGACCAATCCCATTACCCCGATACTCCATTCCGAAAAAGAAGAAAGAAAGTATAAAGGGTTATTATATTCAGGTACTATAAATGCCAGAAAAGCCATGACCAGTAAGGAAATCAATAGAATTCCAGCGATAACAAAGGCAAACCCAGAAACCCCCAAAGTAATAATTTTTAACAGCACCCGGATAATTTCTACCCCTGCATCGGCAATGCGATTAGCAGTGGTACGTAACCCACTTTTTTCATCCTGAGAAGCATTTCGAAGCGAATCATATTCGGTTTTAACAAATTGAGTGAGATTATCTAAGTTAACAGGTTTGCCTTGCATACGTAATTTCTCTGCACGGGTGCGGGCAACCGGCATAATAATCCATAAGATTAAATACAGGAATACTCCGGTGCCAAAGCCAAAGAACAGTCCGGCAAACAGCAGTCGAATCCAGATAGGGTCTGTTCCCAGCCAGGCAGCTAAACCTGCACAAACCCCACCCATAATACGATCGTCTCCATCCCTATAAAGCCTGCGTTGAAAGGAATCTTTGGGTATTTCCCCCTGTGAGGAAATAGAAGAATCTTGTGCGTCTTCAGCAAAATTCTCCGGTTGACCCATTTGTTGTAACACCGAATCTATGTCGGTATAGGTTAAAGCTTGTTGACCGGAGGTTTGTAATTTTTCCAAAAACATTTCCGCCATCCTGGATTGAAGGTCAGCAATAATCTCCTCTCCTCCATCTGCAGCCTGAAAGACCTTGCGTATTCTTTCCAGATAATCATTTAATAAGGTATATGCTTTTTCTTCAACATGGAAAACAGTTCCGGATAAGTGAATAGATATGGTCGGGTTCATAAAGTTTGTTCTTGAGATGGGGTAGAGGGTTGATGGGAAGTGGTGAGTTGAATGGCAGCAGATAATTCTTGCCAGGTGGTTTCTAATTCCGCAAGAAATTGTTCTCCAATGGGAGTTAATCTATAGTATTTTCGAGGGGGACCGGAACGAGACTCTACCCAAGTATAGGTTAATAATCCTCCGTTTTTTAATCGGGTTAATAAGGGATATAAAGTTCCTTCCACGACCAGAAGTTCGGCAGCTTTTAATGCCTTAAGAATATCCGAGGGGTAAATCTCCCCGCGAGAAATAATATTCAGTACGCAGTATTCCAGGATGCCCTTTCTCATTTGGGCTTTTACATTTTCAATTTTCAGGGTAAGGCCTGCAGCATATTTATGTCCGCCAAATTGTTCGAGCAAATCTGCGCAGGCTTCAATGGCATTGTATACATCAAAATTTTTCACACTTCGAGCAGAGCCGGTGGCCATGCCATTGCTTTCGGTAAGCACCACCGTGGGACGATAATATTTTTCGGTGAGACGAGAGGCCACGATGCCAACCACGCCTTTGTGCCACTCGGAGTGATACAACACAGTGGATTTGCTCTGCTGAAGAAGTGCACTTTCTTCAATCATGGCAAAAGCCTGCTGTGTGATTACGGTATCAATATTTTTTCTTTCGGTATTGGTTTCGTCAATGTCTTTGCCCGAATCGGCAGCCACATCCACATTGTTGCTTACCAGCAGGTCAACCGCTTTTTTTCCGGAGTCAATGCGTCCTGCGGCATTGATGCGAGGAGCAATGGTAAATACAA
>RFSG01000166.1 GCA_009924095.1 Sphingobacteriia bacterium | reverse complement strand
GCCGGTGCGAAAAATAGATTTCAATCAGAAAAAAACGATTTATTGGCATTAGTTAAATCATGTTTGGAAAAAAATGGGGTATGTAAAATAGAAAATCTCGACAAAGATAATTCACATTTAATCAATATTGATATTCCTATGCTTGAACAAAATCAGCCTAATCCATTTAATCAAATAACCAAAATATTGTATTACCTACCTGATATTTCTATAAATTCTAAAATAATTATTTATGATGTTTTTGGAAATACAATAAAGTCATTTGATAATTTGGCTAAAGGGAATGGATCAATTGAATTTGATAGAAATGGTATTTCCAGTAGTTCATTGTTTTACAAATTAGTAGTAGATGGGATCGACATAAAATCATTAAAGATGATTTTAGAATAATTAATTACTTTGTTTCCAATAATTAATTGTTTGTATTCAAATCAAAGTGAGATTTACAATTCAAATACCTTTTGTATTGAATTCAATACATTCAGTTAAAATTGCTTTTTGTTTTTGGATTTTATTGTTACTTGGAGTTTTTTCATTGGCTTATGCGCAAATGGTATGGGATTGGCGTCTAAAAAGCAATCATCCTAATTTGTCTTGTTTCAGTTTAGGTACTGCAATAACTAGTGATGTTTTTGGAAATTCAATAACAACTGGAAGATTTAAGGATACCATTTCTTTTGGTTTAATAAGTTTAACTGCACAGAATTCTTCTGGTGGCGCATTATATATTGTTAAACACAACTCTTTAGGAAGCCCGTTATGGGCAAAAACTATAAGTCATCTGAATGTAAATACCATTTCAAATGGTTTTTCTGTAGTTACTGATGCTGTTGGAAATATTTATGTCGCTGGCCTTTATAGGGGAACAGTTTCATTTGATTTGATTTCCTCTCTACCAATTCCTTCTAATGCCTATAATGCTTTTATTGCTAAATATGATTTTAATGGTAATTTTTTATGGGTAAGAACAGCTGATACTAAAACTAGTCCATCTTTTGGTAACCCTTGTTTGAGTATCGATAATTTTGGAGATGTTTACATGACGAGCCGGTTTGTTAGTCCTGCTAATGGATCTACTCTAACCTTTGGAGGTCAAACCACTAGTACTAATATGGGTGAAAACACTTTTATATCGAAAATAGATAGCTCTGGGAATATTCTATGGCTTAGGCATACCAATAATAACAATGGTAATGTTAATAATAAAATAATCTTTAATGGATTAAATGTTGCTCCCTCAGGTAATATTTTTCTTTTAGGTTTTCTACAAGGATTAACAGGTTCTTTTGCTTTGTTCCCTCCAAATTTGCAACTGGGCTTTCCAAATGTTGCCGGAGATATTCTTCTGGCAAAATATGATTCTTCTGGAAATGCAATCTGGGTTCAAAATATTGGTGGCAATTTGGCAGATTTAGGTACTTCAATTACCTCGGATAGCTTAGATAATTTATTTATTACTGGTTATATGCAAAGTTCACCTATTAGTTTTGGTGGTACAACATTTTTTGTAAATAATACCGGTGTTGATGGATTTTTTGCTAAATATGATTCCTTGGGAAATGCACTTTGGGCAAATCAATTATATGGGAATTCTTTTAATTGGGGTAATTCAGTATCTAACAAAGATTCTAATTATTTGTATTTAACTGGTTATTTTGGGTCTGATACAATGTATTACCAAAATAACATTTTTTTACCTTCAACTGTATCACAATTAGCTGGTTATATACTTAAGTTAGATACCTCAGGAAACTTGATTTGTAAAATGTTAATAGATTCTGTTTTTCCCGAAATCTCTAGTTTTAAGCTTTCAGTAGTATCGGGTTCAATGGATAGCAGTGTTTATTATACTGGAAGCACTTTGGATAATAAATCTTTAATTGGTAAATGTTCCTGCGGCCCTGATACCCTACTTGCCAGCATAGGCGGTACCCAAACAATATGCAATGGCGCATCAGGTCAGGCATTGATACAATTTTCAGGTGCAGGGCCTTATTCTTTTACGTATTCCGATGGTATGAACAACACCACAGTTACAGGCGTTACCAACCGATATTATTTTATCAACGCTACGCCATCTGCATCGGTGTCATATACCCTGTCTGCTTTTTCAGGGGCAAACGGTCCTGGCCCTTATTCGGGCATGGCGTCAATTCAAGTATTTACGCCTCCCACGGCAACTTTATCTTCCGCTCAAACCATTTGTCAAGGCGATAGTGTTCGTTTAAGCGTAAACCTTACGGGACAAGGACCTTGGAGGTTTACCTACACTTCTGGCGTAGGCAACGTAACCACCACCGCGCTTACCAGCCCATGGACTCGCAACCTCTTGCCTTCTGCCACGTTCACCTGGACCATCAATAATTTTAACAACTTCGTTTGTTCCGGCACCAGCCCTCCAATCTCCACGGTTACCGTAGGCACTCGACCTACGTTTACCCTCAATGCCAGCACACCTTCATGTCATAACGATTCCATTTCTTTTTCAACAACGATGTCGGGCACCCCGCCTTGGCAACTCAACTATACCGATGGTACTACGCCCAGAACCCTTACAGGGCTTACCGCTTCCCCCTTTTTATTTTCAGATACCCCCACTGCTTCAAGAACCTTTACCCTCACCAATGCTACGGGCTGTAGTCGAGATACCATCCTCACTCGAACTTTACTTCCTCCCCTAACCATAACCCATACCACGACCGGGGTTTCTTGCTTTGGCGGTAGCAATGGAACTGCTCAAGGAATCCCCAACGGAGGTAGCGGTGGTTATATCTATTCCTGGAATACCCTCCCTGCTCAAAGCACCGCCACAGCTACAGGATTAAGTGCAGGTTCTTGGATACTAACCGTTACCGATGGACTGGGTTGTGTGCGTCGAGATACAGCATTCATTACAGCCCCACCTGCTTTGAGTGTAACCCTAAGTGCAACGCCTATCGCTTGCTTCGGACAAAGCAACGCCACCGCCACCGCTAATGCGAATGGAGGTACTAGTCCTTATACCTATGCCTGGCAAACACTTCCGGTTCAAACTACTTCTGTAGCCTCTTCACTCAGTGCGGGCACTTGGAACATAACGGTAACCGATGCCAATGGCTGTAACCTTAACAATTCAATCGTAATCACTCAACCTGCATCTGCCTTAAGTGCCCAAACGACTATATCGAACGTAAGTTGTTATGGTGGCAACAATGGATCTGCCCAAGCCCAGGGAGTAGGAGGGACAGCCCCTTACACGTATAACTGGCAAACCAATCCCATCCAAACAAC
>RFSG01000165.1 GCA_009924095.1 Sphingobacteriia bacterium | reverse complement strand
AATATACAATAATACTATTAAAATATAATTCCTCATCCTTTATTTGCCCTGAAGCGTTTACATTAGGATGTATTTATTCCCTTACCTATACTTTGTCGGAGAAGCGGATGAGGTGGGGAAAGCACCTGTGGTAGTCGGATGTTTTTCCAGTAGGGTATAGGATTGGATTTCTAAGGTAGGCACATCGAAGTCTTTTCGGATACGCCCTTTGCAGGCAAAAGGTCCTTGGGATCGCAGCGGTTCGTTGTTGCCCGATCCGGGAAAAATAACCCCATCCCATACCCCTTCCGGGTCGCGGAAGGTTAAGAATTGCAATAACTTTCCGGTTCGGGTTTGAATAGGCTTTCGGGCACATAGATAGCCAATCATCAATACGGTGGTAGAAGGCGCAGTATGCATTTGTTGACTGCTCAATCGGTTTGGAGGAATAGACGGTATGAGGTCGAAAAAATCAAACGTAACCGGATAGCCGAAGTAATCCAGTTCCCGGTATTGATACTCTGTTTTAGGCCAGTCCTCTATCGTTAAGGGGGGGATTTCAGCAATTTCAGGTTCGAATAGTTGGTGAGGATCCGATTGACTTAAAGGAGCGTAGCAAAACGCTTCCCATAACAAACGAGGACGAGGTTTACCGGTAAAGTCGAAGGCACCCATTCGTATCAGATGCACCAGTTGTTCCTGGGGGATTTTAATCCGGCTCATGCAATCTTTCAAAGAAGAAAAGACCCCATACCGCTTACGGTTTTCGATTATTTTCTCCCAATGAATCTGCTGCAGATTTGCTGCAAACCGAAAGCCTAACCGAATTACCTGATCTCCCTCCAGCGTGGCAAGTGCTTCGGAATGGTTTACACAAGGCAATGCGAGTTGGGCGCCTAAGCGTTTGGCTTCCTGTAAATAAAATCCGGTACTATAAAATCCTCCAAAGTTATTGACAACACTCGTCATGAATTCTAAAGGATAATGATACTTCAGATATAAATCCTGAAAGCTTTCTACGGCAAAGCTGGCGGAGTGCGCCTTGGGAAAGGTATATCCCGAAAAACTTTCGATTTGTCGCCACACTTCCTGAATCACCGCATCCGAAATTTCTCTCTTTTTACATTCCGTAAAGAAGGTAGATTTTAACGTTTGGATGACAGTTACCGAACGTAGTTTGCCTGACATCCCTCTGCGTAAAACATCCGCTTCTGCCAGACTTAATCCTCCAAAGTGATGCGCAATTTTTAATACATCTTCCTGATAGATCATAATTCCATAGGTTTCTCCGAGTAGGGATTCCATCAGGGGATGTAGATATACCACGGGGGCTTCTTTACGATGTCGGGCAATAAATTCCCGCATCATTCCGGAATGCCCTACGCCGGGTCGTATAATAGAACTGGCAGCCGTAAGGGTCAGGTAATCTTTACATCTTAATTTTCGGATTAAAGATCGCATGGCGGGGGATTCGATATAAAAGCAGCCCAAGGTTTCACCGCTTTCCAAGAGGGCACAGGCTGCGGGGTCGTTGGTAATCTGGTGTACCTCTTGAATATACGCGCGCGTTTTTGCTCCAACCTCATCTCCTTTTCGATGCGTAATGAGTTGAAGGGTATCTTCAATATGACCTAATCCCCGTTGACTTAACACGTCTAGTTTATGGAGTTGCAGGTCCTCGGCTGAAAACATATCTAATTGTACTACTGGAAATCCTTTCGGGGGCGTAAACAAGGCAGAATAGGAATAGAGCGACGCCTCTGATATCAATACGCCTCCTGCATGAATCGAAAGATGCGAGGGCATTCCATGTAGGATACTACTCATCTCCAGCAGGCGTTTGTGCAGCGGATTCAAGCTTTTTTCTAAAGTCGGGTCGTGAATTAAATCGGCACTTCGGTGCTGATAATATTGAGGTAGACGATGCGATAATCTATCAATCTCAACTTTCTCCAAGCCTAATGCTTTCCCCAATTCTCGAATCACCGCACGGCTTTTATATCGAACCGTGGTTCCTAACAAGCTTGCGCGGAGGGTAGTAGTATTGTACTTTTTAAAAAGATAACGAAAGATTTCATCCCGGTCTTTCCAGGAGAAATCAATGTCAAAATCTGGAGGAGAACTGCGGGTAGCATTCAGGAATCGTTCGAAGTATAAGTCTAATTGAATGGGGTCAACTGCCGTGATGTTCAGGCAATACGCCACAATACTATTGGCACCGGAGCCTCTGCCTACATGCGCAAATCCCCGATGGGTGGCATATCGTACCATATCTTCGGCAACGAGGTAATAGGTTTGAAAACGCAACTCCTGAATCACTTCCAGTTCTTTGCGGATTCTGGCCAGTGCTTCTGCCGGAACGGGATTTCCATATTTTTGGATAGCTCCTTTCTCGCTTAATTGCTGCAGAATTTCCAGATCGCGTGCAACGGAACCGTATAGATGTTGCAGATTTTTCGGGCGTTTAAAGTCTGGGGTGAAATCACAAGTTTGGCTAATTTGTTCTGCATGATCAAGTGCCCAGGGCATGTCTGCATACAAGGCCTTGACCGCTGAAGGTGATCTGAAATAATGCAATGGGCTGTCGCACTGTTCAGGCGATAATCGGGCGATTAATTCATTTTCTCCAATTGCACGCAGGGTGCAATGGTTGGGGTAGTCAGCCGGATTTTCAAAGGTGAGGGTAGGGCAGGCAACCCACTTTTGTGGAGCAATCCTCCGTTGCCAACTCCAGCGGGTACTTAAGTCCTGAGGGCGGATTGCCATCCATTCCTGAGGATGTGAATAGGACGGCATTCGTTCGGGCGGATACAACACCCAAACATCCTCCGGAAAGTAGGGTTCCGGTAAGGATTGTCCGGGTATTTGAATTGCCCGCAACCATTGGGTTAGGTGGGCGTTAATCCAAGCATATCCCTTCAGATTTCGGGCGATGAGAATGTAAAATAACTGATGGGCATATCTAAATTCTACCCCTAGATTACAACACAATCCTTCGGATTCCAGGGCTAAGGCAAGTTCGGATCCGCCAGCCATACAGTTGATGTCGGTCAGCGTTATTCGGTGGGGATGCAGTTGTTTTGCCAACGAAGCGAGCCGCTCTACCGATAGTAATCCATATTGAAACGAATACCAGGAATGACAGTTCAAATACATATACAATACTAATATATTTAGTATTGAATGACAAGAAATGTAGCAAATATTTTGTCTTCCTTCCTGAAATTCTCAGGAGTACGTGGTCTTTACTCCTTCTCCCGATTTCTTTCTCCCAGCAACCAATTTCCACCTTCAACCACCACTTGGGTTCCAAGGGGTAA
>RFSG01000164.1 GCA_009924095.1 Sphingobacteriia bacterium | reverse complement strand
TTTAATTCATTAGTATTAATTAAAATTCCATCCAAACATCAGATAGGTATTCCAATAGTGTATTCCGGTTTTAGGGCTGTCTTTTAATAGCTGATCATTTAATTGCCAGTATTTTTTTGTTCCTCCATACCATTCCCCAAGTGCTCTTATTTCCAGATTTTTACCCACCGGAAATTTCATCCAAATTCCTCCGCCTAAATTTAAAGCATTGGTAATTAATTTACCTCCAGGGCTCACATATCCGGGATCATTCGGGCCATTTAAAAATTGGGTGAAATTCAAGCTGGCCGGGAGATTTCGGGTTAAGGTCACAGCCAAAGAAGAAGATTCTGCCCCAACCGATACGCCCCATCTTACCTGTCCGGTAGTAATAATTCCTCTATTAATCATAAATTTTGCCATCCGGATTTCTGTTTCACTTTGATATCCTCCTTTACTTTTCGTCCCACTTCTTCCCGATTGAAAACGAAATCCTCCTTCCCAATTTTCATTGGCGCGTAAAACAAATTCAACTCCACCCGCAGGTAAGGTTGCATACGCTTCCGGATAATTTAAAGCAGTAAATCGCCTATTTAAACAATTAATATCTGGTCGAATAATTCCCATTCCGATTCTTACCGAAATGCCAGAAGAGGATTGACCCCATAAATAAGCACCGAAATAAATAAAGGGAAATAATACAGTTGCGTAAATAAATTTCATGGAGCCGTACGAATAATTTTATAATTTCCTTGAGGAGTATTTAAAATATATATTCCTGGGGAAGGAAAAATATTTTCTGGAATTAATATGTGGGTGGAATTAATAATTTGATTCCAATATTTTTTTCCAGTTAAATCATAAATAAACCACTCTCCCGGAATTACCCATTCGGATTTAATATTTAAATCCCCGGAAGTGGGATTGGGTAGAATTAATTTAGGAGTAGATATATCCTCAGAGTTATTCAGAATTACTGCCTGATGTGGATCTAAAACAAATAATCCATATTGCATATCACTGGCAACAATAAAACGATGGTGCGAAAAGAAAGGAAATGCGCCCCAACATCCGGCATATCTTGGGGAGGGATAATCCCCAGCAATATCATTATCTGGCCAAGTATCATAATACCCTCGAACCTGCGGAAACGCTGGATGGGTAAGGTCATACACCCATAGTCCATCCTGATAATAGGACATATATAATAAATTATCTTTGATATAGGGATTATGTGCGGTAGCGCCAGGATTCGAATAAGTAGTCTGCAAAGGACTCACCATAAATTGATTTAACGCTGCAATTTTAATAGGAAGTCCTTCTGGTACTTCATCGGTAAAAACAATAAAGGAATCATTTTCGGTAATCCAGGAGGAATGATTAAATCCTTGATAATTATATAATGGATATTGCCCTAACATAATAAATTGGGTGTCTCCCCTTAATTCCATAATATATAATCCTTGGTATCCGGCAGAGGCATAAATAATTCCATCCTTCACAAACATATCATGTACATAAGTAATAGAAGGATAATCTTGTTCTAATCGTCGTAATAATTTCGGAAATTGAGGAATGGTAAGATCATATACTGCCATACTTGAAAAAGTGTCAAATTGAGTCACCGCGGCAGCATATAAATAATTACTATCTATAAATAAGGTATGCGCTCTTTGAAAAATAGAATCATTATCTAATACTACGTGAACCGAATCGGGTAGGGGAGAAAGATCAGCGATTTGAAAATGATTAGCCCCTGCATCATCCGATGCCATATAAATATAATTACCAAAGGTTTTATATTCTCTCCAAGTGCATAAGGGCAAAGCGCCCGGAACATAGTCGGCTAGTTGTGGAGATAAAGAATCGGATAAATCAATAAAATAGGTTCCGCCCGTTCCCCCAATGATAGCATACGCATTTCCGGAATTATCTTCCCATCCATAACAACCTGAGTAACGCTGATTTCCGAAGTCAGTAATACTATCAATAGAGGGGTCAAACCATCGGGAAAGTAAGGCAATATTGGAGTGATTCCAAGTCTGTGCCCAGACATTGGCAATTGAGATTAAAAGATAAATTCCTGTAAAAATAGATTTCATTCCATTCCCCCTTGCGTAAATATAAGCAGAGGAAGGAAGAATTCAATACGAATGTGGACCTTTAGGATCAACCACCAGAATAAAATCAGCGATTTGTTTATTTTCCAACTCCTTAATATTTCCTTCCCAGGTTGAAATCGAAACAATTTTCAACTCAGGACGATATTTAATTAAATAAGGGATAATCCCATCATAATTATCAGAATGGTAATTTCCATTTAAATGAATAAATCGAGTTCCTGGTTTAAAATATTGATGAATATTCCACGCCATGGTTGCGTCTTTTAAGGCCTGGGCTTGAATCATGTGATCTACAGAAACAGGTCCATGTCCTCCCATGGTTTTCATTTTTTGATACGCCATTTGATTGGTATCAATAGATAAAGGCAAAGGGCAAATCCATTTTTTTTCTTGAGCGGATAAACTATCTAAAGTTTGAATCCCTTGGCGAGAAACTTTTTTAGCGATATACCTGGGTGTATTGGTGGCTAATAGCGGAACTTTTCGATCTCGGGACCAATCGGCTAAAGGAGCATAATCCGTTGACCAATTGGGCCACATGGCGTGTGCTTTTACCAATTCTTCGGAGGTATATAATCCTAATAAAAAAGAATCAATTCCGGCTTGTTGATGGGTTTCCAACATTTCTGCACCTATGGCTACGGATCCTTCTTGAAATAAAGCTTGTGCTAATTTATATTGAAGCCAATGGGCAGTTCCATTATTATGATATTCTCCAAAAAGAATTACATCGGCTTTACTACAAGCTTTAATTATTTTTTTAAAACTTGTCGTTTTTCCTACTGGTGTGTACCAATTCCATAATTTAGTAGTTTGACAATTACTAACTATTGGAAATAATAAAATAAATATTGCAATTTTTATTTCAGAGGAAATAAATTTTTTCATATGTTGATGGCTTTTTGTTCAGCATATCGCCGCATTACTTTTTCAATATTCAAACGATAATGTAATTTTTTACCAAAGGATTTAGATGCCTCAATAATTCCAATATCGGTCATGATTTTTAAATATTTTTTTGCCGTTGAGGGTTTAACGGTTAGTGCATTTTCTAAATCTTCAGAAAAGAACCCTTGGGTGGCATTTAATACTAAAAATCGTGGCATATCAAATACTGCTTCAAAGATACTACCATTTAAATATAAGTCATAAAATAGGAGGCGAATCCCGTCTTCTAAGCTTCTATTGGAGGTATGTCTCTCTTCTAGAAAAAATCCTAAACGATTTA
>RFSG01000163.1 GCA_009924095.1 Sphingobacteriia bacterium | reverse complement strand
AATTTTACATACCCCGGTTGTATTAGCCCGATAGTAAACAGTTTTACGATTTACAAATCGGTTATCGGTCAGATTAACTACACTGCTTACCGTAATAACTTCTTGATAGGAAAACCTTCGATTACGGGCAATTAGGTTTCCTTCTGAAGCCATCAATATCTCTCCATCATAGATAATACGACCGGCCTCGTTTCCTAACAGATTTACATAAACATATGTGCAATGAAAAGTCCTGGAAGATTCGGTAACTATCTGTTCCCGAATATGACTTTTCCCCATTTCAAAATTACTGGCGCTGGGATTTAAAATCAGGTTTACCCCCTTTTCATAATATTGCAGCGCGGGACGGTTTGCCGCCCAGGCATCCTCACAAATTTCAATACCCATAATTATATCCCCCCATTGATACACTGGATTTCCAACCTGTATTATTCCGGATTGCCACTCCCAATTTGAAGTAGTACCATCTCCGGCACAAAACCATCTAGGCTCATAATAAATACCCTCTCCTGCTAATCTGGATTTTAAGGTAAACCCTCGCAATTTTCCATCTATCAATGCTGCAACCGCATTAAATATTCTTCCCCCTATTTCTAAAGGCAATCCTACAAAAATTGCCATCCCTGTACAATCCTCTTCCAGTATAGCTAAACTATGTTTCGATTGTATCAATACATCTTCTCTAAAAAAAGCATCCTCACATCCATAACCGGAAATACACAATTCTGGCAAACATAATACCTGGATTCCTGCCGTTCTGGCTTGTTGAATCGCCTTTCGAATTCTCGATAAATTTCCTGAAAAATCCAGCGGAATTTGATTTAAACAACTTCCCCCAATTTTATAATATCCACTCATCTCCCAATACTAGATTTATGTTGAACAATACTAACCTCTGTTACTAAATTTTCCCCTAACCAGGAATTTACTTTTGTTAAAATCTGATTCCTTTGATATGATAATTCCTGATGCCAAACTGAAGATCCTACTTGAATTTCAAGTCTCCCCTCCTGAAAAGAAAGTCCTAAAGTTGCTTTGTCAATAGCATCTCCCACTATTTCATTCCATTGAGAAAAAACCTGCTGCAGTTGATATTGGGAATACAGACCATTCTCCTTAAGAAAATAGGTAACTGCCTCTCCTATTTCATAACTATTTTTACGTTTCATGCAGAAAGGGAAGTAACTTTTCCTTGAAAAACTGAATATTGATGAAGGGTAGTAACCCCTGAAATAGATAAAGCTTCTGATAACCGATTAGCGTGTGTATCGGTTATCCAAACCTGCGTATCCGGGTGACCCACCAGAAACAAAGAAATTGCCTTTACCCTATCTGCGTCCAGTTTATCAAATATATCATCTAATAATAACAAAGGGGATGTTTGTTTTTGTGCTTTGAGAAAGTTGAAATTGGCGAGTTTTAAGGCTAACACAAAAGTTTTTTGCTGCCCCTGAGAGCCAAACAACTTCACCTGAGTCCCATTGAGTAAAAAGCTTAAATCTTCCCGATGGGTTCCAGCATGTGTTCTTGCACTGACTGCATCTTTTTCTCTGAATTGAAAAAACAATCTCTCCCATTCTTCCCGGTCATTTAGGGCAAAAGGAGATTCAAGTTCGAGGTCAGGATTTTCCTTTCCCCCCGACAATATCCCATACATGTTTTTAAACACAGGAATAAAGGAATCTAAAAAAGATTTTCGGGCAGCATGAATTTGAATTCCATTGGGAATTAATACAGATTCATAAACCTGTAATTGTTCCTCGTCCCTTCGATTGGATTTCAGAAAACTCAACAAAGCAGCATTCCTTAATTTCAGGGCTTTCTCATATTTGATTAATGCAGATAAATAAGCAGGATCATATTGAGAAATTAAAGCATCTAAAAATCTCCTTCGGGTTTGTCCTCCTTCCCGAATTAAATCGGTATCTGCAGGCAAAACACTTACCACAGGAATTTTTCCTATATGTTCAGCAAGTGAAATCAGCGGTATCTGATCCTGAAAAATCTTTTTTCCTTTTCCTTCCAGATAACTCACTTTAAAACTTTCACCAGTATTTAATTCTCCCTCTACCATAAAATAATGTTCTCCCTGTTGCAACGCATATTTATCTCCCTGAGGCATAAAGCCACGGGTAAGTGCCAAGAAATGAACTGCTTCTAACAACGAAGTTTTTCCACTTCCATTGGGTCCTGAAAAAGTATTTACCCCGGAACCGGGAGAAAAATCCAGCTCGGAATAGTTTCTAAAATGGCTCAACAGAATTCGAGAGAAATACAAAGTTAGGTTTGGGAGTTTTTGGTTACTTTTGAACCTGAAAATTAAGGAAGAATGGCCAATAAAACTGCTACCCAAAAAGCACCTGCATATTCCCGTGAACTTTGTTTGCATTGGTACGAGGAAATGTTGTTACAAAGACGTTTCGAAGAAAAGTGTAAACAGTTGTATGGAATGCAAAAAATCAATGGTTTCTTACACCTTTATATCGGTCAGGAAGCGATTTCCTCCGGAATAGAATCTGCTATCCGGAAAGATGATTATGTGATTACTGCTTACCGTGATCATGGAAATGCAATTGTCAGGGGAATTGATCCCAAAGAAGTGATGGCAGAGTTGTATGGAAAGCGCACCGGATGTTCCCGGGGAAAGGGAGGTTCCATGCATATGTTTTCTAAGGAACATAATTTCTTAGGAGGACATGGAATTGTTGGTGGACAAATCCCCTTAGGAGCAGGCGTAGGTTTTGCCATTCAATACCGGGGAGAGGATAAACTATGTGTTACGCTTATGGGGGATGGCGCTGTTCGTCAGGGCGCTTTACATGAAGCTTTTAATCTGGCCATGACCTGGAAACTTCCCGTGCTATTTATTTGCGAAAATAACATGTACGCCATGGGAACCTCAGTAGAAAGAACTTCTAATGTAACCGATATTTATAAATTAGGCGCTGCTTATGATATGCCCTCTCGTCCGGTGGATGGGATGAATATTATGACGGTATATGAAGAAATTAAAAAAGCTGCCGAACATATCCGATCCGGAAAACGGAAAAGGACCGGTATTTCTGGAATTAAAAACCTACCGGTATCAAGGACATTCCATTTCAGACCCAGGTAAATATCGTACTAAAGAAGAAGTAGATCAATTTAAAGAGCTGGATCCTATCCTGATTCTTAAATCCTATATGATGGAACATAATCTGCTTTCAGAAGAAGGATATGAAGAAATTGAAGCCCGCGTAAAAGAGCAAGTACAGGCTTGTGTAGATTTTGCTGAATCCAGCCCTTTCCCGGATCCGGCTGAATTATACGAGGATGTATATGTAGAAAATGATTATCCTTT
>RFSG01000162.1 GCA_009924095.1 Sphingobacteriia bacterium | reverse complement strand
GTTTTGGATAAGATAATCCCCATACCCTGGTTATTCTTTGCCTTCCTGTTCTTTCTCTACAATACGTTTAGCCAATTTGTAACCACAAAGAGGGGAAGAAAATGAAAGGTTTAGTAGCAAACCCTTTTTAAAAATTTGTCCAGTTATTAGGGGGTTAAGACACTTTTTGAATGATTTTTTTGTCCATGTTTTACACTTTTTAGTGTAAACCTATTTCAGGACAAGAAACAACAAGCTATTCCATTTTTTCCTTCCAAGCGGGGACGCCTGCAAGGGCGCAAAAATCATTTACACCCGAAAGTCATTGCGGTCCTGATCCGCAATCTCCAACTTAATCCTTCCGCCCTTCTGCATGCTCAGGGCATGCTTCGGCGGGGCTCAGCACAAGTGCTCTCAGCACGAGCGCAGGCTCAGGGCGGGCAAGGAGTTTTAGTCCTGATGCCCTGGCCCCAACGAAACTATGCTTGCCCCCTACGAAGTTGGGGGGGTGTTATAACCAGTACTTGTTGGTATTAAAGTCCAAATTCCATATTCTTTATAAGAATCATATCTCATACCTTAGTCAGTTGTTTTAAACGGCCCTGAAACGACTGGAAATAATTTCTTTTAGTGGTATCATTTAGAAAAGAAGCAGCGACCATTTTTTCAACTAAATCTGATTTGGAAATCATCAATGCCATAATATCCTGAAAAGTCTTTTCTCTGATTTCTGCTTTATCCGCTAGTTTGGCAAATTGCAAACCGATTTTGCCTTGGGCTAGATTTCTAGGCAATAGACCATCATCTAATGCGAAGTCTTTATCTTCGATATGAATACGGCTATTTAGCAAGTCATAAGCCGGGCTTAGTCGATAATCTCCAAAAGGTGTTTCTAATACAGAGAAATTTTTAAAGTGTGCATCTCCATTTGAAAAAAGATAATTAAAGACAAGTATTTTTAAAAGCTTTGGTGCGTCTAACTTGTAAGTTGTTAAATAGTTGCGCATTAATTCAAATACATCTAAATAATTCCCGAGATACTTGTAATGTTCACCATGGGTTTGTGGGGTTCTTTGTGCTAAGGAGGCGAAGTCATCTTGAGCTAATTTTAAGCCATCTTCGTTTACATCAAATCTTTTGGTGATGTAAGCAGGTGTACCATCTTTAAAAAATATCAATGCATTTTCTGCAGTCTCTATTCCATAAACCTGACGGGCAATTTGCATGGTTAAATGCTCATTGGCGGGCATTTGATCTGGCTTTTTACCAGCGCTTGGAATTGGTTTCAGAATATAAGTACCTTGTTCATCTTCATTAATAAGCCTTAGCTTGTTTTTGTCAAGCAAAATAGAAAATTTTTCTTGTACACCTGATATCGATATGTGTTTTCGATTCTCTTCAAATAGCTTATCACTTTCTAGGTTGGATGCTGGAGAATCGTAAGGCAAAACATGATGCACCTTCTTGCCCTGAAAAACTCTATTCAAAGCTGTTCTGCTATAGGTATTAAAACCTTTAGCCAATGTGCCAGGACAAACCTCAATTTTCAATTATCAATTGTCAATTATCAATTATCATTTTTTTTGATGATTTAATGATAGAAATTAGCAATCGTAATAGTTCTTTAATTTCTACTTTAATCGATTCAAAATTATTTTCATCCAAAAATCCAGATTGTTGAGGCAACTCTAACCAGTATTCTGTTTCGTTTGCTTCTTTTAACCCTATTGATAATTTATGAATGAAATCGGCTTTACTTTCAGCATGTTCAACTTCTCTCACCATAGTGCCAATTGTAGTAACTGAACGAAGCAACTGTTTGGATAAAATATACTCTTTCTTGGCATCTGTTAAATACTGATAGAGTTTTACAATGTTGAGAGCAAATGCAAAGCTTTTAGATTTTATTATATTCTCTTTCATAACTTTAATATATTATCCATTGTCAATTATCAATTGTGCATTATCCATTTTCCTAACCGTTACGGCGCCTATGCTGTCATTTCTTGCAGTAGTTATTAGCAATCCGAAGTAGTCCTCTCGGTCGATTCTATTTAGTTTACATACCACTTGCTTATTAGAACCTTCAGGAAGCATGTTGTAAAAAAATGGAAACAGGTATTTAGAATGAAATTCTTTTTCGGTTTTAGGTAGAGTTAGACTGATGCTTTGCTTACTTTTATTGGCTACCCAATCATCGTGATAACGAAATGAAAACGAACCATCATCGTGTTGGGTCAAGATACCCGCTTCTTCATTCTTGAATAATACTTTAGCTTTTCTCATTAGTAGACCTTACATTTTTTTAATTTTTAGGCAAATCTCCATACCCAACACATCAGATATCTTACGCAATGTTAACAGCGTAGGATTTCCTTTTCCGCTTTCAAACTGTTTTAGAGTTCTCAATCCAACGCCTGATAATTCTGCTAATCCATCCTGTGTTACTTGTAGAGCCTCCCTACGTTCTTTTATAGTCTTTATTAATTCTGTAAAGTGCATTATATAGCATTATTTCATGCAAACGTAATACTAATTTTTAAAAGTTCAAAAAAAAGAGCAATAAACAGCACTATGTTGTATGTGTCTTGGGTTTTATTATGCAATTACAATGAAAGGTGTATTTTAAAGCACTATTATTTAAGTAAGCGTATTTGTCAAGGTTTTTGCAGTATTGGTGGTAACATCCCGCTTTTCGAACTTTCCACCCCCTGTTGCGCATACTTTCCTTATGGCTGAATCCCCTTAAATTCCATTTTAACAGATTCATAACCAATATTTAGGATTCGTTCGATTTGCACTTTACGCTAAAAATATACCCTCGTAGTTACAAATCCAAATCATCTAAAGTGCTTTATAACTTTTCTTCCTTTTTCTGGGTAATAGGGGTATAAAACTCCCATTTTCTCTTCCCGAGTTTCACAATCCTCTTCGCAAGTTTCACACTCGCTTCCGTGGTTGTGCCACTCCCTTCCGTGGAGATGCCACTCGCTTCCGTGGTTGTGACACTCCCTTCCGTGGAGATGCCACTCGCTTCCGTGGTTGTGATACTCGCCTCCGTGGAAATCCGAAAAAGATTATTGATTCAGCTTTGACAAAACTTAACCTTCATTACTGGAGATTGCGGGTCGGTCATTGAGCTTGTCGAAATGCGACCCGCAATCTCAAACATCAAACCCTCGAATCTTCGTCCCTTCGGCCCTTTGACACCCGTTGGGCCCTTCTCGACTCCCCTTCGACCCTTCGGCAAGCCGAAGGGGAGCCGAAACCCGGCTGCTTGTGAATGCTACTACCGTTCGGCGCGCCGCAGCGTAATAGAAACTTAGTTTCGCCCTTGACCGCCCTTCTCTATCCGTAGCCCCCGGTTTAAACCGGGG
>RFSG01000161.1 GCA_009924095.1 Sphingobacteriia bacterium | reverse complement strand
TAATTTCTGAAATTACTATTTATTTAAAATGTTATACATTCAAGATAAATAAAATGAACCATTACCCTTAATATTATTTTTTTATAATATCCTAAATCGCCCCCACCTTATTTTCTGCAAAAAAACTTGTGAATCGTACTGGATTCGAACCAGTGACCCCTACCCTGTCAAGGTAGTGCTCTGAACCAACTGAGCTAACGATCCAATGAAATCGTATTAAAATTAAGCGTAACGGGTTTATTACACAATTAATTTTTTACCTCATCTCTTCCAAATTCCATCAGAAAAGATTTAATAAATTCATCTAAATGCCCATCCATTACCGCTTGAATATTGGAAGTTTCGGTTTGGGTTCTCAGGTCTTTTACCAATTTATAAGGATGAAAAACATAATTACGAATTTGAGAACCCCATTCTATTTTTTTCTTAGTTCCTTCAATTTTTGCTTTTTCTTCATCACGTCTTTCTAATTCTTGTTGATACAACCTTGATTTTAATAACTTCAAAGCCTTTTCTTTATTCATCAACTGGCTCCGTTCCTGCTGACATTCCACAATAATACCAGAAGGCGCATGCGTTAATCGCACCGCGGTTTCTACTTTATTTACGTTCTGTCCTCCTTTGCCCCCAGCCCGAAAGGTATCCCAGGAGATATCTGCCGGATTAATTTCAATTTCTATATCATCATCAATCAGCGGAAAAACATACACTGAAGCAAAGGAGGTATGTCTTCGGGCATTCGAATCGAAGGGAGAAATTCTGACCAATCGGTGAACGCCAGATTCTCCTTTTAAATAGCCATACGCAAAGGAACCGGTTACTTCAATTGCACAACTTTTTATTCCGGCTCCATCGCCTTCCACCTCATCCACAATGCTAGCTTTATATCCATGCTTTTCAGCATACATCAAATACATGCGCATTAACATCGAAGCCCAATCCTGGCTTTCGGTTCCACCGGCTCCGGAGTTGATATTAATCACACAATCGTTGGAATCTGCTTCATTCGAAAGCATATTTTTAAATTCCAGTTCTTCTACTGCTAATACAGCTGCTGCATATCCTTCCGCTAAATCGGATTCTTCCGCTTCTCCTTCCCGAAAAAAATTCAACAAAACTTCAGTATCCTGAACCTTTTGTTCAGCATCTTTAAAAGCGTCCGTCCAGGATTTTATTTCTTTATTCTCTTTGAGGATTTTTTCTGCTTGTTTCGGATCATCCCAAAAGTTGTTGGCTTCGGTCATCCTTTCATTTGCCTGTAATCTTTCTAATCTCCCCTCAACGTCAAAGATACCTCCTCAAGGCACCCACACGTTCGATCAAATCTTTTACTTTTTCGGTGGTCATACTTTCAACTAAACTGCAAAAGTACGTCTTTTATCTCACCTAATATTCTTCCCAATACCCAATATCTTGTTGAAGGGTATCATCCTTTCCAAAGGCATCTCGAAAATGTTCAATTTCTATCTTACCTTCTGGATAAATTAGTACAGAAAATATATCAAACCGAACAGGCCAATGCACCATTTTCTTTTCATACACAAAAGCATCTGCCACTTTAAAATATCGTTGCTGTTGACCTTTACTGACAAACCTTTCCGGCCAATCCTGTATGGGAGGTGTTCGAGTTTTCACTTCGGCAAATACTAATTCATTTCCCTCCAAAGCCACCAAATCAATTTCATTGGGACCAAACCTATAGTTCTCTTCTAAAAGGATATAGCCATGGCTTTCCATCCATGATTTCACCTGTTTTTCTCCTGCTTTTCCGGTGTCTTGTGTGGACATAAAAACGAAAGTAAGCAATATCCTTTGTGTATGGGAGGAAAGTTTGGAATCCATTCTAGTATACTTACTGAATCATAATAAAGAAGTTCCCCCTCAGTATTAATTCTATACGAATGATAATCAGGATATGAAAAACAAACACAAGTTTTCACGCCAAAGATTACCTCTATTCTTTTAGTTTTGTAATCCCTATAGAGGATTCAATTCAGATTCTCTGGGATACATTCTATATGCAACTAAAAAGTCTGGAGATATACGGGTTTAAGAGTTTTGGGGAGAAAACTACCTTGTTATTTGAACAAGGGATAACCGGAATTGTGGGCCCGAATGGATGTGGTAAATCAAATGTGGTAGATGCAATTCGCTGGGTGTTGGGGGAACAAAAGACCAAAAAATTGAGGTCTGAGAAAATGGAAGAGGTGATTTTTAACGGCACTCAAAAAAAGAAAAAAGCTTCTTTTTGCGAAGTATCTATGACCTTTGAAAATACCCGAAATATATTACCTACCGAATATACTACGGTTACCATCACGCGTAAATTATTTCGGGATGGGGAAAGTGAATATTTATTGAATAATATCCCCTGCCGATTAAAAGATATTACGAATTTATTTATGGATACCGGTATTGGTCCGGATTCGTATGCTATTATTGAATTAGGAATGGTAAAAGATATCTTAAATGATAAAGACCATTCCCGAAAACAATTATTTGAAGAAGCTGCTGGCGTAGCTAAATATAAAGTACGGAAATTAGCCACCTTTCGGAAATTAGAAGAAACTCAAGGGCATTTATCTCGAGTTGAAGATTTATTATTTGAAATTGATGGAAATCTAAAGACCCTTGAAAAACAAGCCAAAAAAGCAGAACGATATTTAGATTTAAGATCTAATTATCGTCATCAAAGTTCACAACTAGCGTATTTAAAAATTAGGCATTTAAATGATGCTTATGAAAATATAGAAGCTCAGGAACAAAAGTTTCAGGAAGAAATAATGGGAATTCAGGCATCTATTGATTTACAAGATGCTAAAATTCTAGAAATTCAAAAAGAAATCGTAGATCAGGAAATTAAATTAAGTACTTCTCAAAAAGATTTAAATCAGCATACTGAATTTATTCAAAAAGTAGAAAGTGAAAAAAGTATTCGAAATGAAAGATTAAAATATTTACAACAAAGAGAATATTCCATTGGTCAACAATTACAACAAGAAAAAACACAATTAGAATCTTCGGAGAAATTTCAAATTCATTCTCGTACAGAATTAGAAGCGCAAAAAGCAATTTTACAATTAGCCGAAAATGAATTTATTGAACAAAAAGCGATTTTCGAAAAAGCACAAGCCGATCGTTTATTAAAACAAAAAATCCAGGATGAAATGCTGGAAGCCCTAAAAGTTCAAGAGGGTAATTTGTCACAATTAATTCGGGAAAAAGAAATTCGCCAGATTCGAATTGAAAGTCTTACTACTGAGGTATCTCGAAATGAACAAGAAAAAGCCTCTAGAATTCAAGAACTGGATGCATTTTCTGAAAAATTAATTTCATTACAAAGTCTTACAGAACAATTAGCTTTTGATACTGAAGCATTATTAAATAAAAAACAAGAAACCGAAAGCCAACAGCAACAATTAAGTGATAAAAGTATTCAGCTCAAAGATGA
>RFSG01000017.1 GCA_009924095.1 Sphingobacteriia bacterium | reverse complement strand
AGCCGGAACGTTCCGGCTTTATTCCTGCAAGCAGTTAAAGGTTAAATTAATGCTTTGAAATTAATAAAGCTTTTATATTTATCTTAACATTTTCTGAAATATTTTGTCCTACGGCTGAAGGAACTTTTATGCCAAAATCTTGGAGTTTAATCTCAAAGTTGCTGGTAACCAAAACACTTCCATCTTCTTTAATTTCAAACAAACAGGGTATTTCTTGTAGTCGAGCCACTCCATGAATGGCTAATTCCCCTTTTGCAGTAACCGAATGTTTTCCCGGGGTGCCTAATTGAACAGTTGTGGAGTCAATTAATTTTCCTTTGAAAGTACTTACCGGATACTTGGTGGTTTCCATGTAATTCTCATGAAAATGTTCCTGCATTAATTTCTTTTCAAAAAGAAATCCAATAATCGGCACTCCAACTTGTATATCATTTTGCGCAGGAACCCATCTACAAATGGCTTTATTGTTTTTTGCTTCAATGTCTTCTAAAGGAGCATGAGAATAAAAACTTACTTCCGTTTCACGAGAAGTAAAAGTTTGGGCCTTAGTCTCAAGGAAACCCAATAAAAAACAAAAGGAGGCAAATACAAAAAGGGCTTTAAACATTAAGGATTATAATTTAGGTAAACTTCCAGTAATTCTAACTTGGGTAGATTGGGGAAGATCTAAAACTGCTCTAGTGGAAGGCGTAAATCCTAGTGGGTCAAGTAAAAAGTTTCCGGTTAAATCCACTTGTAGTTGTCCATTAGGTTGAGTGATTATCGTACCCGTTAGTTCAGCAGTATGTTGAAATCCATTCCTAGACCAACTTCCCACACAACGAACATTTCTACTTCCCACAATTGATAATACTTGAGGACCAGATTCAACGGTAAAAGTACCATCCCAATGTAAATCTTGGAAGGTTGTGGGTTTTAAATATTCTTGAATAAAGGTTGATTGATTTGTATTGGGGGAAAATTCAAATCCTTGACTATATACCACAAAATTAAGAGAACGATCTCCTAAAATCTGAAGACCAGATTGTGGTTGTTGAGCTCTTAAAGGAGTTGATCCCGCCCAAGATAATTCTAGCAGCGTTGCTTTGCTGGCAAATCTTTGCGTTTGAGAAAATAATTGGGGAATGGTAACAGAGAGAAAAAGCAAGAAAGTAAATACTGTATTTTTCATCAGAGGTTTTTTTTGTTTTTTGTATAAATATAATGAAATATACCACTGTGGAATTACTCTATTATGGTAATTTTAATCATATTGGTTAATTTCCTAGCAAACATGGGCATACTGGCGGTGTTAATGATGGCATCTCCAGCCTTTACATATTCTCTGTTTTTGAGAAAATTAGCCAAATCTGTAATGGTTTCGTCAGTACTCACAAATCCATCGTAATAAAAAGCCGTTACTCCCCAAACCAGATTTAATTGATTTAGGATAGATCTATTATCGGTAAATATATAAATCGGTGCCTTAGGCCTACATCTGGATAATTGATAGGCAGTATATCCGGAACGCGTCATACCTACTATTGCTTTAGCGCCAATCTCTCCTGACAATCTGCAAGCATTTAAACAAATTGCATCGGAAGCATAGGTAGAGGACCGAGGATTTAATTCAATATGTTTAAAATAAACTTGTTCTTCTTGTTCCATGCTGGAAATGATTTTTTGCATACTTACCACTACTTCAATAGGATATTTCCCAACAGAAGTTTCACCGGAAAGCATTAAACAATCAGCACCGTCTAATACAGCATTAGCAACATCATTGGTTTCAGCGCGCGTAGGCCTTGCATTTTCAATCATGGATTCCATCATTTGCGTGGCAACGATTACGGGCTTGGCAGCAAGATTACATTTACGAACAATATGTTTCTGCCAATGCGGAACATCCTCCATTGGAATTTCAACCCCTAAATCTCCGCGTGCCACCATAATTGCATCTGAAACAGCAATTATTTCATCAATGTTTTCCAAGGCTTCTGGCTTTTCAATTTTTGCAATTACCCGGGAGACCCCATCTCTACTTTGAATTAAGTCTTTTAATTCCTGTACTTCAGACGCTGTTCGAACAAAAGACAAGGCAATCCATTCTGCTTTATTTTTTAATGCGAATTCTACATCCATTAAATCTTTAGGCGTAATACTGGGCATAGATATCCGGGTGAAGGGAAGGTTTACGCCCTTTTTGCTGCCGATTTTTTCTCCATTAATAACTTTCAGCTTAACCGTATCGGTTCCGTTGGTTTCAAGTACCCGTAATTCAACCTTTCCATCATCAATTAATACCATGTCATCAAATTTCACATCCTGGGCAATGGTTTCATATACCATAGGTAACTTATTTCCTTCCTGCTCTTTAATTGCCGTACTTAAATAAACCTCATCCCCCTTATTAATTGGAAACGGACTGTACAATTTTCCCACTCTGATCTTGGGCCCTTGTAAATCAACCAGTATTCCTATATTGGTTTGATATCTGAAATTGATGTCCCGGATTAAATCTAAAGTTGCCTGATGATCTTCATGGCTACCATGTGAAAAGTTTAACCGACAAACATCTACACCGGCCTTAATCATTTCCAACAAGATTTCAGGTTGAGTAGAGGCTGGGCCCATAGTACAAATCATTTTAGTACGATTGGGGTTTTTAGATATTAGATTCATAACTATTATTTTTGATTTAACAAGACTATAGCCGTAGGAGATGGGGCTTGACGCAATAAAGGTAATATTTGTTCTGGCAATGGCAGTTCTGAATTATCCTCAGCAAAAACCTCCAGGCAATAGTTAAATCCTTTAATTTTAGGAAGTCCGGAGAGTTCGAAAGGCATTAATCGATATTCATAATTGGGGTTTGGGGCGATTGCGAAATAACAACCTAGAGGTCGTTCAAAAAAGGACGCTTCAATGGGCTTGATATTTTCAGAATTTTCTTGAAATAGCGAAGGAAACAAATTTGGGGTGGAATCTGGTAATACTTGTGGGTTATCTTGACTACTCAATTGAAAATCAACCATTAAAGGTTTATTTAGCTCCCATCCTAAACGCCAAATCCTCACATCGGCACTAATTCCAAAACGAAGACTTCCGGGTTGAGCAGAAGGTCTAAAGATGTGTTTTTTCATTGACTGTCAATTATTTAGTTTTTTTGAATGGAAATTGTTCTCAGCGAAGTTAGTTTGACACTATCAAAAAGTATTATATTTGTCCGGTTTTTGAAAAATACACCACTCAAGTAAACTTAAAAGGAGCAAAAATGACTGAAATTGCAAAAAAAGTTATTCAAATTATCGTTGATAAACTAGGTGTTGAGGAGGCAGAAGTTACTCGCTCTGCAAGTTTCGCCAATGATTTAGGCGCAGATTCTTTAGATACAGTAGAACTTATCATGGAATTTGAAAAAGAGTTTAATGTAAGTATTCCTGATGAAGCGGCTGAAAAGATCGTAACCGTAGGGGACGCTATCGACTATTTGGAAGCCAACCAAAACTGAGTTAATGCCTGGTAAAAGAGTTGTCGTCACCGGTCTTGGCGCACTCACCCCAATAGGTTTAGACATCCCTTCCTTTTGGCAAGGTCTAATGGATGGTAAAAGTGGGGCAGACTGGATTAAAGGGTTTGATGCTGACAAGTTTAGAACCCGTTTTGCTTGTGAACTTAAAGATTTCCAGGTAGAAAATTATATTGACAAAAAGGAAGCCCGTAGAATGGATCCTTTTTGTCAATATTCTATTATCTCCGCAGATCAAGCCATTGCTGACTCTGAAATAAATTTGGAAACTGTTGACAGGCTCCGATTTGGAGTGGTCATGGGTTCCGGTATTGGGGGTCTTCAAACCTTTTATCAAGAAGTTAGAGATTTTTCTTTGGGAGATGGAACACCTCGGTTCAATCCCTTTTTCATCCCGAAAATGATTATTGATATTGCCCCTGGGCATATATCTATTAAATACGGTCTAAAGGGACCCAATTACTCTAGCGTTTCAGCATGTGCCACCGCATCCAATTGCATTATTGATGCTTTTATGTTAATTCGCTCTGGGTATGCCGATCTCATGCTTTGTGGAGGCTCTGAAGCCGCAGTAAATCAAGCAGGAATTGGAGGTTTTAATGCCATGAAAGCCCTGTCTGAAAGAAATGATGACCCTAAAACCGCTAGCCGCCCATTTGATAAAGATAGAGATGGATTTGTGTTAGGAGAAGGCGCTGGTTGTTTGCTACTAGAAGATTATGATCATGCCATCGCTAGAGGAGCTAAAATTTATGCGGAACTCTCCGGCGTGGGGCTTTCAGCTGATGCGCATCATATTACCGCACCAGCTCCAGATGGAGAAGGTGCACGTAATGTAATGAAGAGTGTCATTCAAGACGCTGGAATTCGTCCCGAGCAAGTAGATTATATTAATGTGCACGGAACCTCTACGCCACTAGGTGACATTGCCGAAACGCTTGCTATCAAATCTGTTTTTGGTGAACACGCAAAAAATATAAACATCAGCTCAACCAAGTCCATGACAGGTCATTTGTTGGGGGCTGCTGGAGCAATCGAAGCCATCGCTTCCATCTTAGCGATTCATCACGGACGAATTCCTCCAACAATCAATCATTTTACCGACGACCCTGAGTGTGATTTAAATTACACCTTTATACATCCAGTGGATCGTGAAGTTAAGTTTGCGATCAGCAACACTTTTGGGTTCGGAGGTCATAATACCTCCTTACTGTTTAGTAAACTATAATCCTTACATCGGTTCCCGTGATCCAGAATTGGTTGCGTCGGCAAGTAAGCTTTGGAAACGATTGGAAGTTTAAGGGTAAAATCAGACGTATTATTGGCTTTTCTCCTGGAGAAGGAAGATTATATCGCCTTGCCTTACGCCATAGCTCTATGGTCCGCAATCGGGATACAAGTGCCCGAGAATGTAATGAGAGGCTGGAGTTTTTAGGAGATGCGGTTTTAGGAGTAGTAGTTGCTGAACATCTCTACAAATTGTATCCCCTACGGGACGAAGGATTTTTAACTGAAATGCGATCCAAAATCGTAAATAGAAATACCCTTTCTGACCTTGCAAAAAAAATGGGAATTCCAGAATTAATGGAATTCGACACGAAAGTAATGGGGGCATTTTCCTCCCCAAGATCTTTAGGGGGAGATGCATTAGAAGCACTTATCGGGGCTATTTATTTAGATAAGGGTTTTTTGTTTGCTAGAAAATTTGTTCTCGAAAAATTATTGGCAAGGCACCTTACCATGAAAGAGCTGGAAGCATTACAGTTTAATGCAAAAAGCAAGTTGATGGAATATGCGCAACGCCAAAAATGGGAGCCCATCGAATATTTTACAACTGAAGAAAAAGATGGAAATCGGAAAGTTTATAAGGTGATTGTAATGAGTGGTCAAAAAAGTCTTGGAACCGCTACCGATATTAAAAAGAAAACTGCTGAACAAAAAGCCTCAGAAGTGGCTTTATTAAGTCTGGGGGTACTTTGACATCTCTTAAATCCTTAAAGGTTCTTTATCTCTTTTGAGATTTTATTCAAAATCAAACCTATTTAGGTTACTTATCTTTGTATCATGACAACTTCTTCTAAACGTTACACGGTTACTGCTGCACTTCCTTATGCGAATGGACCTGTTCATATTGGACATTTAGCAGGAGCCTATCTACCCGCAGATATTTACGCGCGGTATTTAAGATCAACCAACCAAGAAGTTGTCTTTATTTGTGGAACCGATGAACATGGAGTGGCGATCACGATTCAAGCACAAAAAGAATCTACAACTCCTCAAGCGATTGTAGATCATTATCATAAATTAATCCATCAAAGTTTTAAAGATTTTAATATTTCATTTGATGTTTTTTCAAGAACCTCCAATGAAACACATACGAAAACCGCTCAGGAGTTTTTTCTCAAATTTCATAAGGATGGAAAGTTCAAAGAAATTGAAACGGAACAATTATTCGATCCTGAAGCAAAACAATTTTTAGCCGACCGATATATCGTTGGCACTTGCCCTGTTTGTGCCTTTGAAAAAGCCTATGGTGACCAATGTGAGAATTGCGGCACGAGTTTAAATCCAACCGATTTAATTAATCCTAAAAGTGCATTAAGTGGAGCGATACCAGAATTAAAAAAAACCAAACACTGGTTCTTACCCCTAGAAGATTATCAAAAAGATTTAGAAAAATATATCTTAGTTGATCACCCAGAATGGAAAACTAATGTATTAGGCCAATGTAGATCGTGGTTAATTAATGATGGTTTACACCCCAGGGCTATGACACGGGATCTCGATTGGGGCATTCCAGTGCCTCTTGCGGATGCAAAAGGAAAAGTATTATATGTTTGGTTCGATGCCCCTTTAGGATACATAACTGCAACCCAGGAATGGGCGGCGCAAAAAGGAGAACCCGATAGCTGGAAAAAGTTTTGGCTAAAAGATCACGCTAATGAAGATACTAGATTGGTTTGTTTTATAGGTAAAGACAATATTGTTTTTCACTGTATCATCTTTCCTGCCATCTTGATGGGACAAGGAGAATATATTTTACCTTGGAATGTGCCTGCAAACGAATTCTTGAATTTAGAAGGTCAAAAGATTTCTACCTCTCGAAACTGGGCGGTTTGGCTTCATGAGTTTTTAATTTCTTTTCCTGGAAAAGGGGATATTTTGAGATATGCTTTAACTGCTACTCTACCCGAAAACAAAGACAACGATTTTACTTGGAAAGATTTTCAATCCAGAAACAATAATGAATTAGTTGCCATCCTTGGAAATCTAATTAATCGGATGACAGTTCTCACCCATAAATATCAAAATGGCTTAGTTCCTGAACCCGGTACTTTACATGTAGAGGATGAAAAATTATTAGCTGAAATTTCAATCACAGCCAAAGCTGCAGGAGAAGCTATTGAACATTTTAAATTTAGAGAGGCGTTATCTATCGTGATGGATTTAGCCAGAACAGGAAATAAATATTTGGCAGACCAAGAGCCTTGGAAAAAAATCAATACCGACCCCGATCGTATTCCGGCAATATTATATACCTCCTTGCAATTAGGTGCGGCATTAGCGCCCCTACTTGAACCCTTTATGCCTGATACTGCGCATAAAATAAATCTTCAACTAGGATGTGGTAAGCACTCTTGGGAAGACACTTTACATAATCCAAGATTTTTGATTTCTGGCCACCCCATTGCCCCCCCTGTTTTGTTGTTTGATAAAATTGAAGACGACATTATTCAACAACAAATTGATGCATTAAAACACCGAAAAGAAGAAATAGAAGCAAGTAACCTACCTACATTGCCTTCCTTCCCAACTAAATCAAAACCTGAAATTAGTTTTGAAGATTTTCAGGCAATTGATATAAGAGTTGCACAAATTTTATCAGCACAAAAAATTCCTAATTCTGATAAATTATTAGAATTAAAAATTGATACCGGTTTAGATCACAGAACCTTGGTATCGGGTATTTCTCAATATTTTTCGCCTGAGGAAATCATTGGCAAAAAGGTGGTAGTATTGTTAAATCTTAAGCCTCGAAAAATAAAAGGAATTATGTCTCAAGGTATGATTTTAATGGCCGAAGGCAAATCGGGTGAATTAAATTTTGTTACTGCGGATGCAGAACCAGGATCTACTATTCAATAGCCTTCCTAATTATTTGTGAATATCCAAAAAGTTAAAAGTACCATTTCCCATGAATTTAGAAATTGCCTTTAAAAATGAAACGTTTACCCTAACTGGTAGCCACTCAAATCCAGAATTAAATGGGGTTGAAATATTTCCTGATTTAATTAAAACAGGAATTAATTCTTGGCATTTATTATTAAATGGAGAATCGTTCCGAATACTATTAATTGACCAGGATCAAACTACTAAAACTTATGATTTAGAAATCAATGGGGTTAGAATTCGAACACAAGCCATTACTCCCTTAGATAAACTTTTAGGAGCTATGGGGATGAATTCTGCCACAACACAAAAAGCAACACAATTAAAATCTCCAATGCCCGGTTTGGTTAAATCTGTTTTAGTTCAAGTTGGCCAAACCGTTGAAGCCGGGGAACCTTTAATTATCTTGGAAGCTATGAAAATGGAAAATGTTTTAAAAGCTCCGGTTCAAGTTATAATTCGTCAAATAAAAGTAGCAGCTGGAGATAAGGTAGATAAAAACAGCATTATGATGTTGTTTGAAAATTGATGCAGCCGCATTAAATAAATAAAGTTAGGGGACTCAACTCGCATGGAGGAGTCAACCCTAACCCTTGCTCTTTTCTCGAAGGCAATATAGAAGAGTTAAACCTTAATACCATCTTTCCCGTAACCGTCGGTTAAAATAATAGCTTGAATGGAATACCTATTGGTTTAAACGGTTACCGATGGGCAAAAGCAAAATGATTATTTTATTAACTCCCTTTAAAACGGCAAGAATATCTAAACCATTAAAAAATCAATACTTGGATTATTCTGTAATGGGATCCACTTCAACTTCTCCCTGAGGATTCTCAGGTTCAGCAGGCAAAAGCCAAAAATTATTATATCCTTCCCCAATTAATAATTGTATTATTCGAAATTGAACCAACTCTAAAATGGATAAAAAACAAAATACCGCATACATCTTATCCTTCTTAGAAAGTATTAAGGTGACAAAATCCGTTTTGCCATGGGTTCGAATTCTATCTTGAATATCTTGTTTAACATCCTCCATTCGGTAAGGATAGGGCTGAATAACATGCTTAGGCTTTTCTAATTCTGCCTGATGTCGTTCCATTACTTTTTTAAAGGTTTTTAAGATTGCATATAAATCTAACCCGTATAGTTCTTGTTCTGGAATTCCTTCTGATTTAAATAGATTTTGTTCTTCCTTTGCAAACCCTCGATTGGTAAGATCTTGTCGTTGGCTTTCTAAATTTTGAATTTCTGCCAAGACCATTTTATATCGTTTGTATTCCAGTAGGCGCTCAACTAACTCTGTTCTAGGGTCAATAAATTCTCCATTTTCGTTTCTTTCTTTACGAGGTAAAAGCATTTTTGCTTTTATCTGCATCAAGGTAGATGCCGTTAAAATAAAATCAGCTGCCAACTCAATATTCAGCTTTTCCATTTGCTGAATAAAGGATAAGAACTCCTGTGCTATGCCAGATATGGGTATATCATAAATATCTAACTCATCCCGTTCAATAAAAAACAACAACAAATCGAAGGGTCCGTCGAATTGTGGTAAATGAATTTGATAGGTTTCCGATACGTTGCTCACAATACAAAGGTAAGGGGTTCTGTGATTTTGTAACTTTACTTCATGTTACGAACACACACTTGCGGAGAACTTGATGCCAAATCTATAGGGCTTGAGGTTGTTGTATCGGGTTGGGTACAAACCACTCGAGATTTTGGAAAGTTTATTTTTATTGATCTACGGGATCGTTATGGAATAACCCAAATCTCCATTAATTCTGAATCTACCCCTGAAATATATCAAACCGCTAAAACTTTAGGGCGTGAATTTGTGATTCAAGTAAAGGGTAAGGTGGTAGAAAGATCTAATCCTAACCCACAATTACCGACTGGAATAATTGAAATAAGTCCATCCGAATTAAATATATTAAACTCCTCTTCTGTTCCTCCTTTCAAAATTGAAAATGAAACCGATGGTCTTGAAGAGTTAAGAATGAATTATCGTTACTTGGATTTACGTCGCCCAATAATGGCTCGATTTATTGAGCTTCGCGCTAAAACCGTTCGATCGGTTCGAAAATACTTAGACGCATTAGGCTTTTTAGAAATAGAAACCCCCAATCTAATTAAATCCACACCAGAAGGGGCAAGAGACTTCCTTGTACCCTCTCGCCTACAAAAAGGATCCTTTTATGCCTTGCCTCAAAGCCCTCAAATGTTAAAACAATTACTTATGGTGGCTGGGATGGATCGCTATTATCAAATCGTAAAGTGTTATCGAGATGAAGACTTTAGAGGGGACCGTCAACCTGAATTTACACAAATTGATTGCGAAATGTCTTTTGTTGAACAGGAAGATATTCTTCAAACTTTTGAAGGAATGACCGTTTCGATTTTTAAAGAAATTTTAGGAATTGATTTACCTGCTTTCCCAAGAATTACTTACCATGAGGCTATTCAAAAATATGGATCGGATAAACCTGATCTTAGATTTGACATGCCGATCCAAGATCTTACCAATACCATTGCTTCTCAATTAAAATCACAAGTAGCTCCTTTTGGTGTTTTTCAAAATACGATAGACAAAAATGGAATAATCGTTTCTTTAGTTGCATCGCAAGCAGCCCATTTTTCCAGAAAAGAAATCGATCAATTTACAGATTTTGTAAAAGCCCCACATCGAGGAATGTCAGGATTAATATGGGTAAAATGGAATGAAGATGGTTCCGTTAAATCTTCGGTTGAAAAATTTTTTACTGAGCATGAATTAAAAACTTGGCTAGAACAATGTTCAGCAAAGCCAGGTGATTTGCTCTTTATTTTATGCGGTGATATTGCTCAAACGAGAAAAGTGGCGGGTGAATTAAGATTAGAATTAGGTCAAAAATTAGGGCTTAGAAAAAATAAAGATTGGTCTGTTTTGTGGGTTGTAGATTTTCCAATGTTTGAATCAGACCCAGAGACGGGTGAAATGATTTTTGTTCATCATCCTTTTGTTTCTCCACATCCTGATGATGTTTCCTTATTACAAACAGAGCCATTAAAGGCAAGAGCCTTGTGCTACGATTTAGTAATGAATGGAAATGAAATTGTAAGCGGGTCTGTAAGAATTCATCAAAGCAAGATTCAAAATCAAATTTTTGAATTATTAGGATTATCAGAAAGCGAGAGACAGGATAAATTTGGCTTTTTACTAAAAGCCTTTCAATATGGAGCTCCTCCCCATGCAGGATGTGCTTTTGGGTTAGATAGATGGGTTATGCTTATGGCTGGCGGTGAGAGTATTCGGGATGTAATTGCCTTTCCTAAAAACGCCAGTGGCCGTGACCTTATGATGGATGCCCCAGCCCCTGTTCCGAATGCAGCCTTAATAGAAGTAGGGATTGCTATTCTCGATAGTAAATAAATTTATGAATCGTCAAAACTTTATTCTATTAACCATTTTAATTGCCTTAGGTGTGGTATATTATTTTGGGATATATACCCGAAAAACAGGAGGGCTTGACCCAGAGGAAACCAACTTCGCAGTAAAAGATACTGTTCATATTCAAGATATTGTTTTATTACACAAACAAGGAGATAAAACAAATCGAAAATTAACCCTTAGTCGAAAGAATAATAATTGGATATTAAATGATAGCCTTAGAGTAGTTCCCGCAAAAATTAGTCTGTTTTTAAAAACATTGTCCTTATTAGAAGTGAGAGAACCTTTATTAGAAAAGGCACAGAAAAATATGATTACCCAATTAGGAAAAGATCGAGTAGAAGTAGAAATTAAAATGGATAATGGGAATATAAAAAAATATTATGTGGGAAGCTCAACACCCGACAACAAAGGAACCTTTATGCTTCTAGAAGGTGCACAGAATATGTATATCGTTCATATTCCTGGATTTAAAGGGTATTTAAATAGTAGATATTCTACCGTTGTTGGGGATTGGCAAGAAAGATTTTTATTTTCTGTAAATCCAGATCGCCTTATACTATATAAAGTAATTTATAAAAATCAGGAAAAATCATTTATGTTAAATCGAAAAAAAATAACTGATGCTTGGGAATTAATGGGAAAAGAAATTCCTAAAGAATTAACAAAAAACATATTTAAAGAATTTGGTCAAGTAAATGCTGAAAGTATTCTTGAAAAAGATTTACCTGGAAAAAGAAAAGAATTATCGGCTAATGCTCCGGATGCTGAGGTTTGGTTACAAGAAATAGATAAAAGTCCGATTAAAATAAATATTTATGTTAGGTCTGATAAACCTGATTTATATTATGCTTGGTTAGAAGAAGCTAATCCACAATTGGTAAGTCTGCAAGAATATCATTTTGGAAAGTATCTTCAAACTCGAGATACTTGGTTAAGAAAAAAATGATGGGTTTTTATTGATGTTTTTAGAGCCTGCCAACCATTTTGTTTTTTGATTTTTGATTTAAACACTTTAAATTTAATTACAGTTCTTATTAATTCATTGGATTCTTATGACCTATGTATATCGTCTCTTGATATTATTTCTTTTTAGCCACTATTTAATTGGCCAAGTTAGCTTAGGACCAATATCTCAAATTTCTGAAGAAAAAATTAATACTCTGTTCTGTTTTAATAACACCTCGTTGATGGCTGGAAATACTGCAACGGACAGATATATTGTCTATTATAGCTCCGACTCAATTTTTTTAACCTTAAATCAATCCGGATTCTGGACACGAAAAATTGCACATACAGGTAATAATATCCAATCTGCAACTACTTGTTTTTTTCAAGATACTATTTGGATTTGCTGGAAAGAAGGAAATAGTATTAAGGCTCATTATACTTCTGACAAAGGGGCTTCTTGGAGCACTATTTATACAGTTTCTCAAATTGGGAATGCATCGGCTCCTTCTGTTTATGCTGGGCAAAACGGAAAAATACATTTTGTGTGGTCATTAAGTACACTTACAGATACCTTAATTTATTATAGAAGTATATCCAACAATGCATTTGATGCTCCTCCTGTATCCATCAGTAATATTGGGGCACAAGGGCTATGGCCTAGTATTGTTTGTTTAGGAGACACCGTTTTATGTACCTGGAAAGAACACCCCTTACCTGCTAAAGTTTGGTTTAGAAGCTCTTATTCTGGTGGAACCACTTGGAATGCTTCGGTTCAACCCACAACAGCACTAACTAATATTAAAGATCCAAATCTTGCGGTTTCTGTTAATCCTATTACACAATCTTATTATACTTTTTTGGCGTATGATGGATCAAACAAAATATACCTTCAGCGATCCAGTGATTGGGGCACTACTTGGTCTTCCCCTGATCTTTTAGGTAATCCCAATAAACTTTGTCAATTCGCTCATATCGAATGCAATAATTCTGGCTTTGTGGGGGTCTCCTATGAATTTAGAAATGGAGGAACCATTTTCGATGACACCAAGAAAGATGTTGGGTTTATATTTTCTAGCTCTTATGCTGACCCTGGGAGTTTCGGCAATGATTCTCTAGCCTATACCTATAATCCGTTGGGGTCCTTATACACAGCCATCGATAAAATTGATAGCACCCTGTTTTTCTTGTCCTGGCTTACTAAGGACACCATTAATAATAAAGTATTAGTATTTGAACGCTCTATTAATATTAACCCCTCTTCTTCTGATAGGAATACAAATGGTATTCCTACAAAAGCTATTGATATCTATCCTAATCCTTCCGAAAGTGAAATTCATTTCAAAACTAACTCGACAAATCTACTTGAAATTGTTCTTTATAATATTTGGGGTGAAATTTGTGGAGAATATAATCAACCTGATTTTTCTATTAAAGATTTACCATCGGGAGTATATATTTGCAAAATCACTACCCATGACGGATGCAGTTTTGCCAGATTTATTAAAAAGTAAAATTAATTTACGGCTGACTATTTAGAATTGTTTTTGGGTTTTAGTTTTTATTAATGAGTTAATGATTACCGATTTTAAATACTCTTTTAGAAATTATAAATCTGTAGGTTAAATATTGAAATAACCACAATAATGCTTTCTAATATATCCTTTGATAATTACCCAATATTACTTTAAGCATTGTAAAATGGTGAATTATTCATCAGCCCTAATAAAACCACTATCTTTACAGTATGCTGGTTGTGGCCGTCATAGGAGATGGAAGTTGGGCTACTGCCCTGGTTAAAATTCTCTCAGATAATCAGATTCGTGTAAACTGGTGGATGCGAGATGTGGAAAATATGGCTTTTATTCAAAGCCATAACTTCAATGGAAAATATTTGCCTAGCGCAAGATTGCAAACGAATACCATTAAATTTTGTCCTGATATTCACTTAGCTATCGTTGAAGCAACCGCCATTATATATGCGATCCCTGCTGCCTTTTTAGCAGACGCAATTGAACCCTTAAGCCCATCTGAAGTACAAGGAAAATTATTGGTTTCTGCCATAAAAGGGATGGAACCTTCCACCGATTTAATTATTTCGGATTATTTTCTCCAACGCTTTAAAGTACCCTCCACTTCTATTGCTGCTATTGCAGGGCCATGTCATGCGGAGGAAGTTGCAACCGAAAAATTATCCTATCTTACTTTATCCTCCGAAAGCAATGCAACCGCAACAGCATTGGCTCCCTTATTCAGAAGACCGAACATTTATACTTCCACCTTAGGAGATATACGCGGGGTTGAATTTGCCGCAGTATTAAAAAACATATATGCCATAGCAGCGGGTATCGCAAACGGGTTGGGCAAAGGAGATAATTTTAAAGCTGTATTGATTTCAAGCGCTTGTGCTGAAATGAAAAGGTTTTTACAAGCTGTTGTTCCTTTAAACCGTGAACTCACTCACTCGGTTTATTTAGGGGATTTATTGGTAACCGCTTATAGCCAACATAGTCGTAACCGAAATTTTGGAAACATGATTGGCCATGGGTATTCAGTCCGTTCGGCTCAGCTAGAAATGAATATGATTGCGGAAGGATATTATGCTTCAAAATCCATTCATCATTTATTAAAAGAATATGAGGTACCCATGCCTATTTGTGAGGCTGTTTACAATATTCTTTATGAAAAAATATCTCCGGTAGTAGAGTTTGAAATGTTAAAAGGTCAATTAGCATGAGCATTCATATTAATGCAAAACGAGGGGAGATTGCAGAAACCGTTTTATTACCTGGTGACCCTTTAAGAGCCAAAGCAATTGCTGAGGTTTTTTTGGAAGACGTGATCGAATACTCTAATATCAGAGGAATGTTAGGGTTCACGGGTACTTATCAAGGGGTTAGGGTTTCTGTGCAAGGAACTGGAATGGGAATGCCCTCTGCTTCTATTTATATCCATGAATTGATTCAGGAGTACCAGGTTAAAAATTTGATACGCGTTGGAACTGCAGGTGCAATACAACCTCACCTTTCGTTGGGGAGTTTGGTGTTAGCCATGGGAGGCTGTACCGATAGTGGAATCATTTCTAAAAGAGTTCAAAACAATACTTTTGCTGGAATTCCTGATTTTCATTTGGCGGTTAATCTTTTCGAACTATCAAAAAAACTATCTATTCCGCTTTATGCAGGCAATATCCTATCTACGGATACTTTTTATGCTGATGACACCCTAGAAACGCTTAGCCTATGGGCAAAGTATGGTATTTTAGCGGTTGAAATGGAAACCGCAGAACTTTACCAAATATCCGCACGATATCAAGTAAAAGCGCTTTCGTTATTAAGTATCAGTGATAAAGTTTTTACTGGTGAAAAAACTGGTCCAATGGAACGGCAAAAAAACTTTAAGGATATGATTTCCCTTACGCTTGAACTTTTACCTTCATTATCAATTTAGCTTTTATGAGAATTACTTTTCGCTTATTCCTTTGGGCACTCGGTGCCTGTATTTTTATTTCACCTCTGTTTTCTCAGCAGGTTGGAGAAACGTTTGACCCAACAGGTACAATTTCTGTGGAACAATTATTAACAGAAATGAAAAAACATAAAAAACTAGAAACTAAATTAACAGGAACTGTAAATGCGGTTTGTCAAAAAAAAGGATGTTGGCTGGAATTGCCCCGTCCTGATGAAGGTACCATTCGGGTGACCTTTAAAGACTATGCCTTTTTTGTTCCTAAAGATATCTCCGGAAAAACGGTGGTATTAAATGGATTTGCTTTCTTTAAAGAAACGAGCATTGAACAGCTTCGTCATTATGCAAAAGATGCTGGAAAATCAGCTAGTGAAATCGAAGCCATAAATACTCCCAAAAAAGAATTATGCTTTGAAGCCAAAGGGGTTATTATTAAATAATTATATGATAAATAAAGTTATTTATGCTTGCTTGTTGGGTTTCGTTTGTTTCTATGGTGTTGGATGCAAAGAAAAGGTACAATTTGGTAAAGAAATCACGCAAGAAAATTCCATCACGGTAGATTCTTTAGTGAGTTTACTTCCAACCGGAGAAACCAAACAAGTAAAAGTAAAAGGCAAAATTTCGGATGCCTGTAAAATGGAAGGGTGTTGGTTAGAATTAAGCTCTTCTCAGGGTTTGCCAATATTGGTTACCTATAAAGAGGAAGCCTTTACGCTTCCCTTAGATATTCAAGGTAAAGAAGTAGTGATTGAAGGACTAGCTTACCGGGATAGCCTTACCATTGAAGATCTTCGGAAAGAAGCCATTGAGGAAGGCAAACCCCAAGTAGAAATTGAAAAGATAAACTCCCCAGCAATTAAATTGGGAATTGAAGCGGATGGGGTTTTATTATTACCTAAATAATGTTACTTAAGTATTCAATAGGAATTGTGAGTGTTGTGCTTTTGAGTTGTTGGAGTTTTTTTAATCCTAATATTCAAGAACCGACCCTTCCCAAGGTTATGTATCAATTAGATTCAGAAGCAAAAGTGTTGCGGGAAAGAATACTCAAGAAAAAAAGTTTAGGGGTTTTTACGGATTCAATACAAGATATGCATATTGCTATTCCAACAGACCCTGATGAAATGACACCTGAATTTCATCAAATGGCGTCTTATTCCCTAAACTTAAGAAAGGAAATTTATCGCGCTAAACATCCTAAACAAGTTTATCAAAAGTATATTCAATCCTGCATCACCTGTCATGAAACACATTGCCCTGGACCCATCCGCAGGATTGAACAATTAAAATTGAAATAAACAACTTCCGTTATATTCCAAAATATTTTTTTACTTGTTCCATTTGGAACTTATATCCCATCCATCTGCGTAATCCCCAAAACTGCTTAGCATCTTTTCCTGCTAAATACCGAAGGGTGTTCGTTCCATCGGTTGCTGCTTGCCAAATTACTTCGGCAACCATTTCAGGAGTACCAAAATTTTGAGTGTATTTAGGGTCTTTAAAACGAGCTAATATTTTATCGTTATAGGCTTTGTACTCCGGAAATTTAGATTGGTCAAATTCATTCATTGACCTTCCAGCAAAGTCTGTTTTAATCCCTCCGGGTTCTACTAATTTAACTTTTATTCCTAAAGGTTGTAAATCATACCAAAGTCCTTCTGTTAATCCTTCTAAAGCAAACTTTGAAGAATTATATACCCCAAACATAGGCAATGTCATTAATCCTCCAATAGAACTAATATTAATTATGGTTCCTGTTTTTCTGGATTTAAAATGAGGAAGAATTTCACGCATACAAGAAATCAATCCAAAAAAATTTACTTCAAATTGTCTGCGGATTTCTTCATCGGTACCGGCCTCCATAGGCCCATACGCTCCATACCCTGCATTGTTAAGCCACACATCTATTTGCCCAAACGCTTCTAATGCTTTTTGAATCGCAGGGGCAATGGTTTCTTTTTGTTCAACATCTAGTTTTACTAAAATCAAACGCTCATCTTGCTTCAAATCTTTTTCATTTTGAGGATTCCGCATAGAAGCTACTACTCTCCATCCTTGTTGATGAAAATATAAGGCAGTTGCTTTTCCAATACCACTGCTGGCACCGGTGATAAATAATACAGGTTTCATAGGATTAATTTTTTGAGGAGTATTATTCTTCGTAAAGATACTTACCCTTATTCGTTTAGAAATTTATATTTAAAAATTTAACATAAAATTATTTTTGCTTTTTCCCCCATATTTTTGAATTCCCGTAATTTATTATTCTAATTTCCACCTAAACCCTAAGAATAAGCGAATCCCTTGATTAGGGGCAAACACATAGGTAGGATCAAAAGTTAAGGCTTGGGGATTATCAGTTGTTGGAATCGCCTGACCTTGTGAATCAAACTTTACTTGTTTATCAAAAGGATCAAACGAACGAGCAATACTATTCGCGGGAGGGGTAAAATTTAAAAGATTTTTAATACCCCCAAAAATCTCCCATCGTGAAGAAATACCTTTGGAAAATTGTATGTTTTGAATACTATATACTGGTGATTTTGCTGCTCTCTGATCTAAGGGCCCTAATAAAGGCAACAGCATAGGACCATAAATATTGCCGGTATAATCCAGTGTTAAATTAATCTTTGATAAAGTGTAACTTAAAACCCAGGTTCCGGATATTTTTTCAGTTAATAATTGTCTTCTAGTATTTCCATTTTCAGAAACCGTAACGTCCATTTGCGTTAAACCCAGTTGTAGTTGAATCCCTTCTGGCAATACCAATTTAGTATTTAAGGTTATTCCTTTCGAAATAGAATATCCAAGTAAATTCCTATATCTGATTTCGTTCGGATTGCTTAAATAATCTGGAATAATACGGTTGGTGAAATAAGTGTGAAATAAAGTTGCCTCAAAATTTAAATACATTCCATTTTTAGTGAATATATTCTGAACATAATTCATATTAATATTCCATGAAGTTTCAGGCTTTAATTTTTCCTCGAATATTACCTTTCGGGCTCCCGTTAAGGCCGCGTGATCCTCCGTAAATATTTGTGCCACTCGATATCCATTTCCTATGCCTATTCTAACCATTTTATTTTTATTATGATTATTCCATTTATAATTTAATCTTGGGGAATAAACGGAACCATGAATTGGATGGTAATCATATCTTACTCCTGTTAATAGCGTATGTTTATTTTTCCATTTATATTCCTCTTGAATAAACAACCCTGGCAATACCGTAAGAGTTGGGGTATTGCGTTTCTCTGACGTTGTTGTTATATCCTCTGTCGCCGGAGTATTGTCATCATACCGTGTATATCGTATTGCAGACCCGATTAATAATTGGTGGGGTTTATGGGGTTTAGAATAATAAATTAATTGTCCAAATCCGGTTTCTTGAAAAGCAATAAATGGAATTATTCCATAAACACTATTTTGTTCCTGTCTATTAAAACTAAATTGAGTTACTATTTTAGGATTTACGGGTAATTGCCATTGCCCAATAATCTCTCCTCTTCGGGTATAAATACTTTCTCCATAAATACTATCCCCTCCTCGAAATGCCGAGGTCCAATTCATTTGCCCTCCCCATCGATTTTCATATAAATATCGGGTTGCAATAGAAAAAACTCTTTTGTCTTTTCGTTCGAAATTCCATTTATTAAAAACGGAAATTCTATTTTGAAGGGTAATATCAGTAAATCCATCATGATTATTATCTTTTGGAAAAGAATAATTAAAATAATTTATTCCCCACAAACTATTTATTTTTTTTCCCACTTTAAATTTGAAACCCGCATCGGTATTTACGTCTCCCCAGTCGGAGCTATACATTTCTAAAGATAGCTTAGGCGATTGGTCTGGAGAGCGAGTGATTACATTTATTAATCCTCCTACCGCTTCTGCTCCATATAAAGTAGAAGCTGGTCCTTTCACAATTTCAATTTGTTCAATTAAGGCTGAGGGTATTCCGGATAGACCATAAACCGTTGAAAGCCCACTGACGATTGGCATACCATCTATTAAGACTAAAGTATAAGGTCCTTCTAATCCATTTATATGAATGTCTCCAGTATTGCAGATATTACAATTCACTTGAGGACGAACCCCATTTATTTGCTGAAAAGACTCAAACATTGAAGGAGCAGGCAGTGTTTTAAAAAATGCTCGTCCGTATACTTCAATCGGAATTGGGCTTTCACTTCGAGTAGAAGATCTTAGATTTCCTGTAATTACCGTCTCTTCTAACATTAGAGGGGATAAATTGATATTTACTTTGGGTAAAGTATCTGCTCTAGAAATTATGGTAACTGTTTGGGGTTGATATCCCAAGGCGGAAAAAATAAGCGAGAAGGTATCCCTTGAATCGGGTATATAAATTGAAAATTGACCTAAGGAATCAGTAAAGTTGATTACAGAAAACTTTGGGATACTAACTTTTACAAATTCCAGCGGTTTATTATCGTAAGTAACCTGACCGGAAATGTGGAGTTTTTGTGCCTGAAGAATAGGAATAGTAAGAAATAAAGCCAGTAGGCAAAATATGTTTTTGGTCAATCGAATTTTATATTTAGACTACAAATATATTTTATTTTAGGCTAGTCTAAAAATAAAACTCGGGTACCCTAAAAAACCCGAGGGGTTACCTTATTCCACGGTTACTGATTTTGCTAAATTTCGGGGTTGATCTACATTACATCCTCTTAATACTGCAATATGATAGGAAAGCAATTGAAGCGGAATTACGGTTAATAAGGGTGCCAGTATTTCGTCTGTTATCGGTATCTCCATCACATAGTCTGACATTTGCCGAATCGTAGTATCCCCTGCAGAAACAACAGCAATTACTTGGCCTTTTCTGGCTTTTACTTCCTGAATGTTTGAAACAATTTTATCATAGGTTTTATCTCGGGTAGCGATAATTACCACCGGCATATTTTCATCAATCAAAGCAATTGGCCCATGTTTCATTTCTGCCGCAGGGTAGCCTTCAGCATGGATGTAAGAAATTTCTTTCAGTTTTAATGCTCCTTCCAACGCTACAGGAAATTGATATCCTCTTCCGAGATATAAAAAGTTTGAAGCATTTTTAAACCTTTCTGCCATTTCCAGAATGCTATCATTTAAGGTAAGCGTTTCTGCTATTTTATCAGGAATATGTAACAGCTCTTTTACCAATTCGTGGTAACGTTCTACAGTTAAAGATTTACGTAAATACCCTAGATGAATTGCGATTAATGTCAGCACAGATACTTGAGCAGTAAATGCTTTGGTTGAGGCGACCCCTATTTCAGGGCCGGCGTGGGTATATACTCCACCGTGAGTTTCTCTTGGGATAGAAGCCCCCACAACATTGCAAATACCAAGCACTAACGCTCCTTGTGATTTGGCTAGTTGTATGGCGGCAAGAGTATCGGCGGTCTCCCCACTTTGGCTAATCGCCAATACTACATCCCCAGGTAATATTACTGGGTTTCTATATCGAAACTCAGAAGCGTATTCCACTTCTACTGGAATTCTAACAAGTTCCTCAAAAATATATTCTGCCACTAAGCCTGCATGCCAACTCGTTCCACAGGCAACAATTAATATCCGTTTAGCTGAGATGAGTTGATCCATTACATCGGTTAATCCGCCCAAACGAATATCTTCATGTTCCGCAGAAACTCTACCTCTTAAGGAATCTAAAACTGTTTTGGGTTGCTCGAATATTTCTTTCAACATAAAATGTTCGTACCCCCCTTTTTCAATTTCATCCATTTCCATATCCAGAGTTTTTATTTCTGGAGAAAGGATTACATTTTTTATGGTTTTTAGGGTAAGATCATCCGGGGTAATTATAGCAACATCCCCATCATTTAGATAAATTACATTTTTGGTATATTCAATAATTGGGGTGGCGTCAGAAGCAACAAAATATTCCGCTTCTCCAATTCCAATCACCAAGGGGCTTCCTTTTCTTGCGCAAATTAATTTGTTTGGTTCATCCTCACACATCACAACAAGTCCGTAAGCTCCTTCTACTTTAGTTAAGGCTAATCTAACTGCTATTTCTGCTGTACACTTTCCTATGGTATATACTTCTTCAATAAGATGAGCCAGGACCTCAGTGTCTGTATCTGATTTAAACACATATCCTCTTTGTTGAAGTCGTTTCTTAAGAGAAGTATAGTTTTCAATAATACCATTATGGATAATGGCAAATTTTCCAGATTGACTTAGATGTGGGTGGGCATTCAGGTCGCTCGGAGCACCGTGGGTTGCCCAGCGAGTATGCCCCATCCCCACATTTCCAATTGGGGTGTTCTCTAAAAGAGTTTGTTCTAAGACGGAAACCTTCCCTACTTTTTTTACTATTTGAATGCCCGAAGGGCTTTGAATAGCTACTCCTGCAGAGTCATATCCTCTATATTCAAGCCGCTTTAATCCATTGATAAGGACCGGGAGGGCTTCCCGTTTTCCGATGTAACCGACGATTCCACACATTTGGGTTGGGTATTGATTATTTTCATTTGGGTTTTCATCTGCAAATTACTATTTAACTCCAGGAGTTTTAGTATAGGTGATTCGCAAATAGGGTTTTAAAGTTGGATGAGAAGAACCGCCAAGTACAACTCTGTTTAGGCTAACCTTTTCACTTCGGGAATATAAGAAGATTCCATAGTTACTGATTGTTTTACTCATCAAACGCTGAGCATAATTGGTAATGGGTATTACATATTCAAATCGGTCAGCATCTAACTCCGCTGAGGTAAATTTGGCTGTACTTGCATCGTCACGCATAGAATCAACGGTTGCAAAACACGCTATTAAAGTGGAAGGGGGTGCATACCGATTATCTGAACCTAACTTACTTTTATCTGCTCTTAAAACGAGCTCTGCACGATTGATGGTAGCTGGACCTAAATTCGAAAGATTAGGGATTTTCACATACACTGTTTTGGGTGAACCTCCTTGTAATAAAACATTTTGTTTTCCAACCGTGTTTGGATTATTTAAGGCTTCAGCCAAAAGACGACCTTCTGTTTGGCTTCTTTGAATTCGATTAAATCGAGCAGCCTCTGCGTTCATTAAAAAATCAAATTGTAAATTATTATAATAGATTCCTGCAATTTTTCCTTTGTAATATAAACTCAATTTTGTTTTAGCTCCATCTGGCTTGAAATAATAGACCACCCCAGGTTCCTTAACCCCTGTGGTTACCGGTTGTGTGCCTAAATACAATCCTTTAAATAGTTTTACAAACTGAGTATTGTTGGATCTACTTGCACTATCGGCAAACAGTAGTTTATTACCTAATGAAGTATCTAATCGAATGCGCAATCCTTGTGTAAAACTGGAGGAAGTAAAATACACATTTTGACTAACCGCTAAATTTTTATTACTATTTGTAGCAATAGTATCAGAGGTATAATACAGATTTGATATATTAAGATCTTGTTCAAGTTCAAATACATTCAGTTTCAATCGCTCAGAAAAATCCCCATAATATCCAAACATATCTAAACTCAGAACGATAGAATCAAGGGATAAACTATCTCCAAAAAAAAGGCTGGATCCTGTCATCACAAATTGAGCAAAACTTGCGGCATCCAGTCTTCCAAATTCAGGATCCAGGATACTCCCAAACATTTGAACCTCGGGCTCATCAGAACGAACAGTATCCTGATTCCAAGTTTGAAGTTCGACGGTTACTGTATCGGTATAATGAACAGTAATGTCATCTTGATCTGGTATTACTTCAGCACCGATGGCAGTGTCGGACTTTTTACACCCTAGAAATATAAACAAACCCAAGATAAACATGGGTTTGCAAAGGGGATAAATATTAGGAATCAAGTTAATTAAGGATATCTTGATAGAGGTTTTGATATTTTTCAACATAAACCTCTTTATCTGCATCCGTGCAAAACTCTAAACATCTTTTATCTTGCGTTTTAATGAACGCGTTCATGTCTAAGGAGATTTTAGAATCCCCTAAAGCAATAGCATCTGCAAGGCTTATCGATCCACGTGTCATTCCTGCCAAATTATTAGACTTCAATTGGGCAATCATTTCACTAGGGGCAGTATCTAATTTTGCTTTTTCAAGAAAGTTATTAGATATTTTGATATTATCATCAACGTTATTATATACACTATATACTACCTTAGTATTGGTAAACATAGGATCATCTTTATAATAGGTTTTTAGATAATAAGGAATGAGGCTTGTCATCCAATCGTGGCAATGTATGATATCTGGGCCCCAGCCTAGTTTTTTAACGGTTTCGATTGCGCCTTTGCAAAAAAAGATTGCGCGTTCATCGTTATCCTTATAAAACTCATTGCTTTTAGGATCAGTTAATGCGGACTTTCGATTAAAATAATCCTCATTATCTAGAAAATACACTTGCAATTTTGCATTGGGGATGGAAGCAACCTTAATGGTTAAAGGTTTTTCTTCATTTCCTACCCGAATATTAATACCTGAAAGGCGAACCACTTCATGCAAACGATTTCTTCTTTCGTTGATGATTCCAAATTTGGGCATTAAAATTCTGATTTCGTGACCTCTTTCTTGAAGTGCCTGAGGAAGTAGGCGGATAATGTCTGCTGCAGAGGTGATCTTAAGAAAAGGATCAATCTCGCTGGTAGCATATAGGATTTTTAGTTTTTGCATACCGACTTGTTACCGTAAATTAGGGACACAAAATTAAAAAAAAACGGTGACTATTCCAATTAAATTATTAAATTCCGCCGCTTCGCCTGAGGATCAACCTTTCACCTTAACGATAACCCCATGGTAATCCTGAAAACCATTGCAGAAGTAAGAGAACGCCTTTATCCTTTAAAAAAATCTGGAGCAAGAATGGGTTGGGTTCCTACCATGGGAGCACTACATGAAGGTCATCTTTCTTTACTTCAAACCTGTAAAGCAGATAACGAAATTAGCATTGCTTCCATTTTTGTGAATCCAACTCAATTTGGGCCCGGTGAAGATTTTGAAAAGTATCCTCGTCAACTCGAAAATGACAAAGCCTTGTTATCTAATCTATCTATTGATTATTTGTTTTGCCCTAACGTAGGAGAAATTTATCCTCAAGAAAATAGATATTCTATCATTCCTAATAAAATAGAAACCATTTGGGAAGGAGCCATTCGCCCTGGTCATTTTCAGGGTGTTTGCCTGGTGATTGCCAAATTTCTAAATATTCTTCAACCTGATAAATTATATTTAGGACAAAAAGATTTGCAACAAACCATTGTGATAAAAGGCCTGCTTGAAAGTTTAAATTATCCAGTATCCTTAATAGTTTGCCCTACCAAAAGGGAAACAGACGGTTTGGCGCTAAGCTCCAGAAACATTTACTTAAACCCTGAGCAAAGGCAGCAAGCTCCCAAAATATTCGCCTGGTTATCTTATTTAAAGGAACAAATTCTAAACAATCAAAACATTCCAACAGCACTTGAAAAAATCCGGATTGAAATACAAAATCAAGAAGGAATGGAGTTAGAGTATTTAGAACTGGTAGATGGGGTTGGAATGAATCCGATTTCTATCTTAAATAGTAATCAACTTTGTTATTTAATTATTGCTGTAAAATTAGGGAAGACACGACTTATTGATAACCTCTCCGTATTTTAACTAATTTTGCTCAACATGATAATTGAAGTATTAAAATCCAAAATACATCGGGTTAAAATCACACAATCTGAACTACATTATATTGGAAGTATAACGTTAGACTTAGATTTAATTGAGGGCGCAAATCTTATTCCGAATGAGAAGGTTACGGTTGTGAATATTAATAATGGGTCTCGATTAGAAACCTATGTAATTGCAGGAGAAAGAGGGTCTGGAATTGCATGTATGAATGGGCCTGCTGCCAGACAATGTCAGGTCGGAGACTATGTAATTGTCTTTTCGTATGCACAAATGGAGTTTGAAGCTGCAAAATTATTTGTTCCTACTATTATATTTCCTTCTGACAATAATCGTTTAACGGATTAATCATGAATCCAAAATTGATGTCCGTTATCAAGTATTCCTTTGGAATATTATTGGGGGTTTTACTTTTATGGTTAGCCTTTCGAAACATAGAATTAGAGGCCGCCATTCATCAAATTCAAAAAGCAAACTTTTTATGGGTAGCCTTTTCCTTATCCATCGCATTATTTAGCCATTTTGTTAGAGCCGTAAGGTGGAGAATGTTGTTACAACCCGTTGGATATTTACCCAACACTTACAATACTTTTGCTGCGGTTGTCATAGGTTATATGGCAAATAATGCAGTACCTCGCCTTGGAGAAATTAGTAGATGTTCACTATTAACTCGGTCTGACAAAATCCCTTTTACGGTAGCCATTGGAACAGTTGTCTTGGAACGCTTAATGGACATGTTAATTATGATGGTTTTTTTGGGGGTTGCTTTTTTTCTTGAGTATGAAAAAATTCTATTAATAATAGATCAAATGACCCAAGGTCAAAGTTCTGCACAATTAGAAAATCGGTGGATATTCTTTGGTGTTATTTTGATCTTATGTTTAATTATGGTGGGATTAATTATTAAATTTTATACGCAATTATTACAAATTTCGCTTTTTAGAAAAATTGTTGATTTTTTAATTCCTCTATTTAAATCCTTTACAAGTATTACCCGGGTTAAATATCCCTGGTTATTTTGTTTTTTGACTTTATTAATTTGGTTTTGTTACATCGCCCAATTTTATATTGCCTTTAAAGCATTAGAGGAGACGCAACATTTGTCCTTTTATTTTGGCTTTATGATGATGATCATTGGTAGCTTAGGCGTAATTGTTCCGGTTCCTGGGGGAGTAGGTGCTTTTCATTATTTAACCTTGGTTGGATTTATGGCCTTTGGATATTCAGAAACTGCAGCCATTTCGTATGCACTTTTGGTTCATGCAGCGAATTATTTAATCATTTTATTAGCAGGTATAATTTGTTATATTACCCTAATTATTAAACCCTCTAGAGATGCTGCCATTAAACCTGTTAATCTCTAAAACCTCCAGGTCCTTGTAATTGAAATAATGCTCTAATTGTGACAGCAAAATTTTGAATTTTTTGATCTTTAAGAATAGCACTAACCGGTTGATTTGACCAAATAAAACCAGCACTAATTTCTGTTCCATCTGGAAGTTCAAATTCATATCCTGCGCCTATTTGCCAACAGGTCATCACTTCTTTTCCATAGGGTTTATATAAAGAGGGATTTGAATTAATAAATTTATTTATTGCTGGCCCTCCATTTACATATACCCCTGAAGCACGAAACTGAATCCGAAGGGGTACATATAAATAATTAAATTGATAAGGAAACCATTCGGTAAATGATTCTCCGGTTAAAGAATCTGTCCAACTATATTTATCTTTCCAGCCCCTATTGATTACGCCGACCCCTGACTCGATAGAAAAAAACTCGGCCAATCGTAATCTTGCGACAACCTCTCCTCCTAAAGATATTTTCCTTCGTGTACCCGATAAATCGGCTTGTGTAAACCCTGGCAATACCGTAATACCCGTTAGTACTTTAGGATAAGGATTCGGTTGTGCAATAGATACACTTATACTGATAATCCCCAATAGAAAAAGAAATACGCTTACTCTCATAATTGAATACAGATATTTCGGGTTTCAGTGAAGAACTTCAACGCTTCAAATCCCCCTTCACGCCCAATCCCAGATGCTTTCATTCCTCCGAATGGTGTTCTTAAATCCCTCACAAGCCAGCAATTTACCCATATTATTCCGGATTCGATTTTAGCTGATACCCTATGTGCCCGTTTCAAATCATTCGTCCAAACGGTTGCTGATAATCCATATTTAGAATCATTTGCAAGTGTAAGGGCTTCTTCCTCGGTTTCGAAAGATTGTATCGTTACCACAGGCCCAAAAATTTCTTCTTGATTCGTTCTACATTCTGGTCCTAAACCGGTAATAATGGTAGGTGCTATGAACCATCCTTTAGCACATCTTTCATTAACATCGTATAACGGTTTTCCTCCTGTTTCAATTTTACCTCCTTCTTCTCTTGCTAAGGAAAGGTACTTCAATACTTTTTCATATTGTGCTTGTGAAACAATAGCTCCGACACGCGTTTCCTTTTCCAATGGATCTCCAACTTTCATGGCAGAAACCTGTTGTGAAAAATCTGATAAGAATCGAGAATACAAACTTTTTTCAACTAATATTCTAGAACCACATAAGCAGATTTGACCTTGATTGGTAAAGGAAGAGGCTACGGTTGTCTTTAACATTAGGTCATAATCGCAATCCGCGAAAATTATGTTGGGGTTTTTTCCTCCTAATTCCAGTGAAAGTTTTTTGAACATCGGTGCGGCTGTTTTTGCCAATGTTTTCCCCGTTTCTGTTCCACCTGTAAATGAAATAACCGGAACATGGGGATTTTCAACCAATGCTTGTCCAGCATGAACGCCGGTCCCAAACACAATATTTAATACTCCTGGAGGCAGTTCGGCTTCTATTGCAAGTTCTGCTAATAAAAAAGCCGTAGCCGGTGTGATTTCGGATGGTTTAGCAACCACGGTATTGCCTACCGCAAGCGCTGGTGCGATTTTCCAGGTAAACAGATATAATGGCAAGTTCCAGGGGGATATTAATCCTGCCACTCCAATAGGTTTATTTAAAACATAATTAAATCCAGCCTCTCCCATATCATACGTTTCCGAATGAAGATGTAAGGCTGCTGTTGCATAAAACCTAAAATTATCAGCTGCCCTAGGAATATCCATTCTTTGAGATAAACTCAAAGGTTTTCCATTATCATTTGTTTCGGCTAAGGCTAATCTATCTTTATTCGCTTCTATTAAATCTGCAATTTTTAATAAATAATTTGAACGCTGCGCTTGGGTTAAAGCTGACCATTCTGGAAAGGCTGCGGACGCGGCCTTTACTGCTTCTTGAATATCAACAGCACGGCTATCGGGTAAAACCCCATATTTCTGGCCAGTAGCAGGATTAATATTATCTAACCAATCTCCACCAATGGGTTCAACCAAAGATCCATTTATATAATTTAATATTTTCATGGTTATTTAATTCTTTATAAACAGGCAGTTCGACCACCATCCACCGGAAGATTAATTCCGTTAATGTAGGCTGCTTCGTTTGAAGCTAAAAATACCACAGCAGCGGCAATCTCTTCAGGCATTGCAAAACGACCTGCCGGAATTTCTTTTCTCATTTCGTCTTCCACCGCATGGGTATCAGACCCTGTCCTTTTTGCTTTGGTATTTACCAATAAAGACAGTCGCTCTGTGGCGGTTGCCCCGGGTAATACATTGTTGACCGTTATCCCCCAGGGAGCAACTTCATTCGCAAGAGACTTAGCCCAATTCGCTACCGCCCCTCTTATCGTATTTGAAACCCCAAGCCCTTTAAGTGGTTGTTTAACGGAGGTTGAAATAATATTAATTATCCTTCCAAATCCCTTTTTTTTCATTCCCTCTAAAAAGCATAACATCAACAAATGATTGCATATCAAATGTTGCTCATAGGGTAAATTAAATTCTTCAAATCGAGTTTCTGTTAGCAATCCCCCTTGAGGACCACCAGAATTATTTACCAAAATATCGATGCCTTCAGGATTATTTAACAACCAATTTTTTGCTGCAGAATCCACTTCTTCTGGTTTGCTAAAATCTGCAACCACCCATTGATGATCCTGATTTGCGGGTCGTGGTAAGGTAGATACAATTGAAGCCAATTTATCCGGATTACGGGCAACTAAAATAATACGTGCACCCATCCGTGCTAATCCTTCTGCACTTGCTAACCCAATCCCTTGTGTAGAACCGCTAACCCAAGCGGTCTTTCCTTGTAAAGAAAACATCATGACTTAAAGATACACACTCCTGCGTGGATTTATAGAAATGCTAGTATTATCTTAACCTCTCCTATCTTTACTGTATGTCAACCTTGCAGATCATAGCAGAAGCTGGTGTTAACCATAATGGAGATATACTGCTTGCTGAAAAACTTATTGAAGCAGCCAAAACTTGTGGGGCCAACTGGATTAAGTTTCAAGCATTTTCACCTGAACATTTAGTTAAACCCACTGCGGAAAAAGCTCCTTACCAACTAACTGATGACTCAACGCATAATCAGTTTGAGATGCTTAAAAAGTATTCCTTCTCTTATGAACAATTAGAACATCTTAAAAATGTTGCAGAGCAAAATCAAATTGGTTTTTTATGCAGTATTTTTGATTTGGTTGCTTTGTCATGGGTTGAAAAATTAAAAATACCCGTTATTAAAGTTCCTTCTGGGGAAATAGATCATTTAGTTTTATTAGAAAATATTGCTCGATTGAAACTGCCGGTATGGCTATCAACAGGCATCTCCACCACAAATGAAATCAAACGGGCTATTGAAATTTTAATAGGAGGCGGGTCTCCCCCCAGTGAACTGGTATTGTTGCATTGTCATACCGAATACCCAACCCAATATTCTGATGCAAACTTATTGGCTATTCCAACTTTGCGAAACCAATTTGGTTTGCCCGTTGGATATTCAGATCATACCGAAGGATTCATTTGCGCTGTTGCGGCTGTTGCGCTTGGCGCCTGTATTATTGAAAAGCACTTTACGCTGGATAGAACACTTCCCGGCCCTGACCATAAAGCATCTTTAGATCCTAATGGATTTAAGGAATTAACAACTGCCATAAATGACATTCGCTCTGCCCTTGGGGATGGAATTAAATCGCCAAAAGAAGCGGAATTAAAAAACAAAACGTATGTTCGAAAAAGTATTTATGTTTCAAGACCCGTACAAGAGGGAGAATTATTTACCGCAGATAATTTAATTTGTTTAAGACCCGCAACAGGCAAAATAGGTCCCGAACAATGGCATTTGATTTTGGGAAGTCGGGCAAAGCGATCTTATAAATTATATGAAGCCATCGATTAACCGATTAGCAATTGTAAGTGGATCTCGGGCCGATTGGAGTTTATGGCTTCCGCTTTTAGTTGAATTTAATAATCATTCAGAATTTGAAATCTTATTGGTGACTACCGGAAGTCATTATCATTCCCTACAAAATCATTCCCTACAAAATATTTTTGCTGCAGGGTATTCACCCAAAGCAGAAGTAATAATGTTACCTAAAACCACAACCCCTGATGATATATCGGTTGCAACAGGAAATGGCATTCAAAAATTTACCAAAGTGTGGAAGCAATTAAATCCAACTGCCATTTTAGTTTTGGGGGATAGATATGAAATGTTTGCAGCAGCTACCAGTGCTTATTTTTTAAATATCCCTTTAATTCATCTATATGGTGGCGAAACCACAGCTGGCGCCTGGGACGAAGGGCTGAGGCATGCCATTTCGCATTTTAGCCAACTACATTTTACGGCCGCTGAACCTTACCGACAAAGATTAATTCAAATGGGTCAACCCCCAAACCGAATATTTACAGTAGGTTCCTTAGGAATTGATGCTCAAAAAATGGTGGATATTCCTTCCAGAAATTCATTGTTAAAATGGCTTGACCTTCCTATTCAAACGGAATTTTTATTAATTACTTTTCATCCTGTAACAAAGAAAAAAGATGGGGGTATTAGTGAATTAAAAATTTTATTAGAAGCATTAATAGACCAAAAGGAATACCTCATCTTTACAAGCCCACATCCTGATGCGGGTGGTGAAAAAATTCAAAAAATTATCGAAGATTTTTGTTTTAACAGACAGGATTCCACCAAAATAATTCTTAATGCAGGTAATATTTGGTATCCTGCATTATTAAAATATGCAAAAGCTATTTTGGGGAATTCATCCAGTGGAATTATTGAAGCTGCTGGTTTTAAAACTCCGGTATTAAATTGGGGCATTCGCCAGTCGGGTAGAATAGTTCCCGACAATGTTATTTCTTGCGCCGGTTCAAAAAAAATATTGTTAAATAATATACATAAACTTCTGTCTGAGGATTTTAAACAATTTTGTAAAAAAACCAATAATCCCTGGGGAGATGGAAATAGTGCGAAAAAGATTATTCAAATTTTAAAGACACAAATTCCATTTAAATTTGAGCCTATTCCATTTTATGATTTACCCCAACCATGAATTCATTTAAATATCCTTGGATGTATCCAGCACAAGAAGTTATATCTGGTGCCTGGGAATTAATTAATCACGGAAAAGAAAGTCATACTTTATTTTTAATTGAAAACACCGGAAAAATTGTTGCAACACTTACAGATGGAGATATTAGAAGAGGATTATTAAACGGATTAAACCTTGAAAATCCAGCAATAGATTTTGGAAATAAAAATTTTTATCACCTATTAGATACGGATAAAAGTTATGTATCCTATCTGCCACTTTTAGAAAAAGGAATAAAACGAATTCCTTTACTAAATATAAAAGGAGAATTAACGGGTGTTGAGGAAATTGAGGGTAAATTATGCAAATTGCCAGTAGCGGTTTGGATAATGGCAGGAGGTAGGGGAGAAAGACTTAGACCCTTAACCGATACAACCCCCAAACCTTTATTGCCCGTAGGGAATTACCCATTGATTGGTAATGTAATGAATTGGTTATTCCCTTATGGAATTAAAGAAATACATGTAGCGTTACATTATGAGGCCCAACAAATACAATCCTATTTAGAAAACAATTGGTCTCAACTTTTTGAATTTGAATTTTTTAAAGAAAACACCCCCTTGGGCACTTGGGGTAGTCTTGCATACTTAGCTTCGGATTATCCCTGGGTATTGGTAATTAATGCGGATATTTTAACGGATTTAAATATTGAAGCCTTTTATTTGTCTGCCATTAATTCTCAGGCAGATATAGAATTAGTTGCCATTGATCATGAAATTTCAATACCATTTGCCTTATTATCTTTAAATACATCGAATGAACTATTAGAAATAATCGAAAAGCCGCAATGGTCGGTTCCTGTTAATGCCGGAATTTATTTAGTCAAAACAAGTTTATTAAAAAGTATTTCTCAAGGAATTAAATTAGATGCCCCGGATTGGATTGCTGAACAAATTCATAAAGAATTAAAAATAAATGCGTTTCATTGGAAAGGACGGAAGATGGAGTGATTATGAGTCGGTAAAATAATCTGATTTTTCAAATTAAGAAATACCTGCTTTTTTTTATTTAACTTGTATAACTTGTGTTTTATGAGTTGTTATTGAATTCCATAAAAATTATTCCTCCAAACAATATTCTTATTTATTAATTTTAACAGGCACACATCGGGTTGCCAGGTATGCCATTGGGATATAAGCAAAAACCAAATCAATAATATTAAACCCAATGGGAGAGGGTAACACAAATACCATATAGGTGCCCCCCAATAAAAAGACAAAGCCAATGATTAATGCAAAAAATAGTCGATAACTTTTTGCAACCCAGAAAGCAAAAAGGGCTCCAGCAAATGTTCCTAAGGCATGTGCGAGAAAAGGGAAAACAAAATGCTCAATCCCAAATAAATGCATACTTGCTTTTAATCCCTCTTCTGTTGTTATATCAGTGCCAGGAGGGGGAGGAATAATATTTCCCCCCAACATAATTATTCCCATATTGATAAAACTGCCCAACACCAGTCCAACTATTAATGCAACCCCATTTTGTATAATAATCCGCATATTTAATTAGATTCTATAATTTGTTTCAACTGTTCTAAAAAATCATTCATTCCATTTTCAGAATGAGCTCTTTTTTCTTCATCTACATAACCCTTTTGAACCCAGGTTAGCGTTGTGGTATGGTCTTCCTGTTCCATTAATATATAGCCTACTTCAGAATAATTGTCCGGAATATCTTCTGTTCCTGAAAAACTACTCCAATAACTATAAATTAATTTTTGGTAGGGAATGTTTTCTAAAATAACCCCATGATCCCGATAGGTTACGCCTTCATATTCTCCCTGAAAAACAATTGGACTTCCTACCTTCCAATCCGTAATGGTCTCGGTTCCATACAAATATTTTTTATAATAGCAGGTGTTGTTAATACCTCCCAAACTCTTGCAGGAGTTGCTTTTACGTGTATTGATTTGGATACCGCTAAATTGAAATTTAAACTCATAAGACTGATCGCATTTTTTTTCTGTTTAAATTAATGGGTTTTATTTGTGTTTTCCTAATTTTAATTTTGAGTTCACAATAATTAATCAAGGATTAATTATTAATTATATTGTTTTAATGGGTTTTAAATAAATATTTAAATCTCTTCCTTAAATAAAACTTATCCCGCCCACCCTTCTTTATCTAAGCTTCTATATTGGATGGCTTCTGCAATATGTTCGGGTTTAATAGCATCTGAATTATCTAAATCTGCTATTGTTCTAGATACTTTCAAAATTCTATCATATGCTCTGGCGGATAAATCCAATCGAGTCATCGCAACTTTTAAAAGTTTTTCTGAGGCTGTATCTAGTTCACAAATCGTACGCACGAGTCTGGAGGGCATCATGGCATTATGATGAATTTCTCCAGCTTCCTTAAATCGAATGATCTGACGATCCCGGGCTTCAATTACCCTATTCCGAATATTTTCACTTTTTTCTCCACCCGCTTTAGACGATAATTCATCAAACGGAACGGGCGTTACTTCCACATGTAAATCTATTCTATCCAATAAGGGTCCTGATATTTTCGACAAATATCTTTGAACGCCTTGAGGACCGCATAAACATTCTTTTTCAGGATGATTGTAGAATCCACACGGACAGGGATTCATACTGGCGATGAGCATAAAGTTTGCGGGGTAAACCACGGAAAATCTTGCGCGAGAAACTGTCACACACCGATCTTCTAAGGGCTGTCGCAATACTTCTAAAACAGCCCGCTTAAATTCCGGCAACTCATCTAAAAAAAGAATTCCATTATGGGCAAGACTAATTTCCCCAGGCTGAGGGATACTCCCTCCGCCAACTAAGGCAACATCACTGGTAGTGTGATGAGGAGATCTAAATGGACGGATTGAAATTAAGGATGCATGATTTCCCATTTTACCAGCTACTGAGTGAATCTTTGTTGTCTCTAATGCTTCAGATATAGTCATCGGAGGAAGAATGGTGGGTAGTCGTTTTGCCAGCATTGTTTTTCCTGCTCCGGGAGGACCTATTAAAATAAGATTATGCCCCCCGGCAGCTGCAACTTCCATAGCTCTTTTCACACTCGCCTGACCTCTTACATCTGCAAAATCCAGATCATACTGGTGGTTGTGTGCAGCAAATAATTCCCTTGTATTTTGTTGTGCCGGGGGAATAATGGTATTTCCATTTAAAAAATCTACTGCCGACTTTAGCGCTGATATAGGAATAACCTCTAGATTAGATACAATACTGGCTTCATTTGCATTGGCTTCTGGTAATAACAAACCTATAAATCCTTCTTTCCTTGCTTGAATGGCAATTGGTAATGCTCCTTTTACAGGTTGTAGTTTTGTAGTTTTCCGTCAAGAGAAAGTTCCCCCATAATTACATATCGAGAGACTATTTCTGGATCTAATTGCCCAGAGGCTGCCAGTACACCTAGAGCAATGGTTAGGTCATAGGAAGTCCCCTCTTTCCGAATATCAGCAGGAGCCATATTGATGGTAATTTTATGACGAGGAATCTCAAACCCATTATGCTTTAATGCAGTAAATACTCTTTCCTTACTTTCCTTGACTGCATTATCTGGTAATCCTACCATTACATACCCAAATCCACCGCCTACATTCACTTCAACCGTAATGGTACAAGCATTTACCCCATACACAGCACTTCCATAGGTTTTGACGAGCATAAAACAAATGAACTCATTACCATTGATTCCTTTTCGGAAATTTGCGCCTGATTTTTCTCTTACCGATGTACCTTATTTTTATTAGGATTTACCTAACCCATTGATTTTCTGGAATTATATCCGCCCCGACAATTTAAGGATGGGAAATGGAATTATTTAATGGATTAGTTTGTAACAGTATAAATCTAACCTTATACGAAATGAAAATCTTCCTAATAATTCTTGCCATTTCTGTTTGTGTCCTACTTTGGTATAATCAAAAATTACATTCAGGAACAGCTATTCCTTCTGGAACCATCATAGAAACCAATAAATCAATTTATGATTTTACCGTAAAAGATATTACAGGAAAATCCAGGAATCTATCTGAATTTAAAGGAAAGGTATTAGTTTTTGTTAATGTGGCTTCAAAATGTGGTAACACCCCACAGTATAAAGACATCGAAGCCTTTTATCTTCAATATAAAAGTAAAGGAGTAGAAGTATTGGGATTTCCAGCTAATAACTTTATGGGTCAGGAACCGGGTACAGATGCCGAAATTCAAAGTTTTTGTACTAAAAATTATGGAGTAACCTTCCCTCTTTTTTCTAAAATTTCAGTTAAGGGTAATGATATGCATCCTATTTATCAATATTTAACCCAAAAGAGTCAGAATGGAAGTCTTGATCAAGAAGTGACCTGGAATTTTCAAAAATTTATCGTTAATAAGGAAGGAAAAGTTGTTGCTTCTTTCAGCCCCAGAACATCCGTTACCAGTGAGGAATTTTTGACCGCAATCAAAAATTTGTTGTAAAATTTCTTTCAGAAACATATTCATTTTGTTTTCTGGATACTTTTTAATTTTCTAAACAGAGTTGAATTTTAAACTTTGCGTAACTTCATGTTTGTATGTTCAACTTTACAGACTTGTTTGGAAAATTCCAGCAACTACAAAAAGAATTAGCTGAGGCTCAGCAACAGTTAAGCCAAATTACGGTTAATGGAGAATCTGGTGGGGGAATGGTGAAAGTAATTGCTACAGCCAATCGAAAAATTGTAAAAATCGAGGTGGATCCTTCCATGGTAA
>RFSG01000160.1 GCA_009924095.1 Sphingobacteriia bacterium | reverse complement strand
GGATTACCTAAGTTACCGGAATAACACCCTTGTCCAAACACCGAAGTCAACGTATAGGTGGTATTACCCGATGGAGTAAGGGTAAACACATACGGCGAAACCCCAATATGGGTATGGGTTTGAATCGTAGTGCCATCTGAATAACTAAAGTCAAAAGGGGTTCGGGCATACGCAACGGTAAGCTGTGCAGCTTGTCCAATACATATCGTTTGTGTACCGGATAAAGTTGCAGCAGGTCCGGGTTGATGGGTAATCACCACTGGATTACCTAAGTTACCGGAATAACACCCTTGTCCAAACACCGAAGTCAACGTATAGGTGGTATTACCCGATGGGGTAAGGGTAAACACATACGGCGAAACCCCAATATGGGTAAGGGTTTGAACCGTAGTACCATCCGTATAACTAAAGTCAAATGGGGTTCGGGCATACGTAACGGTAAGCTGAGCAGATAATCCCGGACAAATCGTTTGAGTACCCGATAAAGTTGCAGCAGGCCCCGGTTGATGGGTAATCACCACAGGACTACCCAAGTTACCGGAATAACACCCTTGACCAAACACCGAAGTTAAGGTGTATGTTGTAGTACCCGATGGGGTAAGGGTAAACACATAAGGCGAAACCCCAATATGGGTAAGGGTTTGAACAGTAGTTCCATCCGTATAACTAAAGTCAAAAGGGGTTCGAGCATACGATACCGTTAGTTGAGCAGATAACCCTGGGCAAATAGATTGAGTGCCCGATAAAATTGCAGGAGGTCCCGGTTGTAACGTTACCATTACGGGATTGCCTAAAAGGTTCGCAGCACAGCTACCAGCGATGAGTTGGGTTAAAGTATAGGTGGTGGTAACAGCAGGGGTAACCATTAGTACATAGGGCGAAACCCCAATATTGGTAAAGGTTTGTGGGGTAGTACCGTTGGAATAGGTAAAGTCGAAGGGAAGGAGGGAGGAAAATACAGAGAGCGTTGCTGATTGTCCTGGACAAATGGTTTGATTATTTGAAAAGACCGGGACAGGTCGGGGCAATAGGCTTATGCTCGCATTACCAGATGCGGTTCCCAAACAAAAGTTACGGGCAGCGGTAAGTGAATAAGTAGTATTAACCGTAGGAGTAAGGGAAAGCAAATAAGGGTTTACGTTGATATTGGAAAGGGTAAAAGTAGCAGTACCATCAGTATATGAAATTTGATAGGGGGGATTAGCCGTAAAGGAGATGGTTAATAGGGCAGGCTGACCTGTACAAAGGGTTTGATGCCCAGTAAGAATAGCGGTGGGAGGGGTAATCACTTGCAGCACTGCGGTACCGGTAAGGGTAGTAGGCGTACAAACATTGCTTAAATGGGTTAAGGAATAAGTAGTAGAAAGCGAAGGTCTGACCCAAAAGCTAAACGGACTCGCAGTAATACCCGAAAGGGTGGAAGAAGTGGACCCATCTGAATACGTCACATGCCAAGGGGCATTGCCTGAGAGCGCCAAAGTTAACCTTGCAGAATCACCTGGACAAAGATTAGAAGAACCCGACAGTTGGGCAGCCGGTCTGGGAACAAGGGTTACGGTTTGCGCACCATTGGTAGTTCCATTTCGGCAAGCCCCAGAAGTGAGTTGGGTAAGGTTCCAGGTGAAAGAAGCAGTAGGGCGTATGCGAATAAAATAGGGTGAAGAGGTTGGAGCATGAAATTGATTGGTGCTTCCCGAGGAATAAAAAAACGACCAAGGCCCTGAACCCGAAAGCTGAATAGACAAGGTGGTACTGTCTCCTTGACAAAGGGTTTGAGCTGAAGATAAGGTTGCGGTAGGAGGAGTTTGAACGATAATAGAGGCAGTACCTGAAAAGCCCCCCCCTGGTCTTCCACCCGAAAAGGCAGTGAGGGTATAGGTTACAGAAGCAGAAGGAGTGGCATTGATAAAGTAAAACTGAGGAGTTATGCCGGTAACCGTTTGGGCGGTGGTGCCATCTGAGTAGGTAATCGAAAAAGGACCAGGACCCGTAAACTGAACCAATGCCTGACCCTGCATGCCCTGGCAAATCGTTTGACTACCTCCCAGCACAGCCGTTAAAGTATCGGGCCCACAATGGCATTTGCCAAGAAAGGAAGTACCTAAGGTACTATTGGCAGCACTATCCGCAGCAAAATAAATAGCAGAGTCTAAAGAGTTGGGAACAATAGCTAATGCGTGGTTGTCAATAACAACACCTCCAGAAATGGTTTGTAATTTACCTCGGCATAATACTTGACCTGAACTATCAATTCTTAATATATACCTAGAAGAAATGGTATCTGAGGGAATCAAGACATTTCTATAGAAAATCGTGTCTTGTAGGATATATCCTGTTAAAAACAAAGAAGTAGAATCCTTTGTAATAACACTAGAAACATAATTATAAAAATTACTATTAAGTCTTTCTGCCCAAATAATATTTCCTGATGAATCAGACTTTGCTACAAATCCGTTACTAACCGAATTATTACCTGGTAGATTTATTGACCCAAGAGTTAACTGTGCGCTTGCATATCCTCCAGTAAAATAAAGTTTATGACTTTTATCTATAGCCAGGCCGTATAAATAATCATCTCGACTTCCCAAAAATTTTTTCGCCCAATGGGTATTTCCCAAAGTGTCAATTTTTAATAGCAATAAGTCATATGAGTTATTAAAGTTACCTATGGTAATTCCGTTTTGAAAAATTGCTGTAATACCTGAATTTGCCTTTACACTACCTCCTAAATAAATCTTTCCTTGAGAATCTGAAATAATTTTATTAAATTGAAATCTTCCAGAATTATTCCCACCTGAAAGAGTATTATTCCGAAACCAAATTACATTGCCACCAGTATCTAATTTAGCTAAGAAAGCTGTAGGGAATGGATTATGTTGGTAATTATAACTTCCTAAACTCCAGGTTAAGCTAGATTGTGAAATAGTGTTTCCAGCTAAATAAATTTTATTGTTATCTATTAGCAAGGTATTTATTTCAGCGTTACCTGAATTAAATGGAAAACTAAAATACTTTACCCATAAAACATTGCCATTGGTATCAAACTTAATTAAAAATGAATTATAACAGAGATTATTACATTGACTTGGAAGAATAATGTTATCAATTGATAAAGAATCTCTATAATATCCGCCAACATATATATTGCCAAAAGAATCACTACTTAAACAGGTGCCCCAAGAGGTACATGAGGAAGTTAAAGGCAAGGCTCCTTTAAGCCATTGTAAATTTCCCATAGAATCAAATTTTGAAATAAAAAAGGTAGCGTTATGATTTAACAGGGATAAATTTGAATAAATATTTGTTGAATTAAATCTAAGAGAATCCGAAAAACTTCCAGAATAAATTATATTCTTATTTATATCTACGTTAATCGCATTTCGAGTAGAAATAGAAATTGAATTAGAATAAAGATTAGGCGTTTTCCAATCCCAATTTAATCCAGTTTGACCCAATAGAAATGATATTGAAAAAAGAGCTAAACCAAATATTGAAATAGATCTCAAAATAAATCTTCTGTTTTCTTCAAATAAAATTTTATAAAAAACTGGAATTTGCATACCCTTCACAATTTAACTTAACATTTAAATAAAAAAATTTACATAGGGCAGAAAT
>RFSG01000159.1 GCA_009924095.1 Sphingobacteriia bacterium | reverse complement strand
TCCTTCTCGGGTATGCCCGATGGAATCTGCCGGAGAAATAAGGTTAGGATAATTCATAACCAAGGAATCCATTTCCAGCATTACTTCGGCATAAGTAAGATAGCCGCCCATACTGCCTAAGTTAAATCCGGGAGGAATAGGCCGGGTAGCCGCCTGAATGGCACTTTCTACAGAAATCTGGGAATTTCTCGCTAAAAAATCTGCCGAAATATCCTGAATTAAAATATCCACAGGAAAACCGGCATTTTTTATTTTTTCCACTTCTGAAAGAGAAAACTCTCCCGTTACCCAGGTTTTTTCATTTTCAATTAAATGATCCAAGCAAACCCCTGTTTCTGCAAGTATATGCTGGGTTTGAGGAGTTACCGAAACCCGAACGCGTTGATAAATCTCCCGGGTTTCCTGAGCTGAAATGAAAAGGGGTAACGCTAATATCGTTACCCAAATACTTTTGACAAAACCTTTCATATAAAAATTATTTATGTAAAAAAGGGTACTATCAAATTTACACAAATTCCACCTAAACCAATTAATCCCTAATTTTAAAGTTTATATGTCTGCCTACTTAGTAATCATTCCTACTTATAATGAACGCGAAAACATTGTCCAGATGATTCGGGCAGTGATGGCGTTACCTGAAAACTTTGATTTATTAATCGTAGATGATGGTTCTCCAGATGGAACCGCGCAATTGGTAAAGGAACAACAACCTTTATTTCCGGGTAGGATTTGGATTACCGAACGTTCTGGAAAATTAGGATTAGGTACGGCTTACCTACATGGCTTTCAAATAGGGCTTGAAAAAGGTTATACCTATTTATTTGAAATGGATGCCGATTTTAGTCACAATCCATTAGACCTTAGTCGTTTATTAGCTGCCTGTATTACAGGTGGAGCTGAGGTAGCCATTGGTTCCAGATATGTAACCGGAGTAAACGTGGTGAATTGGCCTATGAGCCGAGTATTGATGAGTTATTATGCCAGTGTTTATGTTCGATTTATCACGGGTATGAAAATCATGGATTCAACCGCTGGCTTTAAATGTTTTCATCGCTCCGTTTTAGAAAAAATCCTGCAAAAGAAAATTCGATTTGTAGGATATGCCTTTCAAATTGAAATGAAGTTTAGAGCCGTAAGAGCTGGATTTAACGTAGTGGAAGTACCCATTATTTTTACCGACCGTACCGCAGGTACCAGTAAAATGAGCGGAGGAATTATTCGGGAAGCATTTTTCGGAGTTATATGGCTCAAAATTATGTCTTGGTTTTCCAAAGCATACTAATTTCAATTCCTGAGTATTGTTTAATTTTGAATCATCATAATTAAAAAAGTAATTAATTCGTTTAACCCTTTAAACAAAAATACTTATGCGTTCCAATCACGAAATAGACTATCGCATTCAAGGCGAAGAATTACAATGTGTAGAAGTTGAATTAGATCCGAATGAAACGGTTGTTGCAGAAGCAGGCAGTTTTATGATGATGCAAGAAGGCATTCAAATGCAAACCATTTTCGGAGATGGATCAAATCAAACCGGATTAATGGGCAAATTATTTTCCGCAGGAAAAAGATTATTAACGGGGGAAAGTTTATTTATGACGGCTTTTACCAATATTGGTCAAGGAAAAAAATGGGTGACCTTTGCCGCTCCTTATCCCGGTAAAATAATTCCAATTGATTTATATCATTTGGGCGGAAAAATGATTTGTCAAAAAGATTCCTTTTTATGCGCTGCCAAAGGGGTTTCGGTAGGAATTGAATTTCAACGGAAATTAGGAACAGGATTATTTGGAGGAGAAGGATTTATTATGCAAAAATTAGAAGGCGATGGAATGGCGTTCGTTCACGCAGGCGGACACGTAATTGAAAAAACTTTACAACCCGGCGAAACTTTAAAAATTGATACCGGATGTATTGTTGCCTTTACGCGGGATATAGATTATGATATTCAATTTATTGGAGGCATCAGAAATAGTTTGTTCGGAGGAGAAGGATTTTTCTTTGCCATATTAAAAGGTCCTGGAAAAGTATGGATTCAATCTCTGCCCATCAGTCGCCTAGCTTCTAAATTAGTGGAATATGGTGTAGGAGGAGCTCAAAAAGAACAAGGGAGTATCTTAGGAGGATTGTTACAAGGACAATAATATCTTTATTTATTATATTTTATGAACAGGCTTCTCAGGGAAGCCTGTTTTTTTTGTAATATTTAAATAGATAATTTTTGTATGATTTCTATTAATTGATTTACAATAATTAAAATATCCCTTTCATTTTCTTGTTTTTGTAGGGAAGATATGAGTTGTTCTTGAATTTTTAAACTATCCTCCAGCAATGAAATATAAATGGGGGTAAGGGAATTTAATTCTTGCTGTAATAATTCAAAATATTTAGTTCGTAATTGATCATACGCTGCATCCCATTGAGAAAGCGCCTCCTCCCCTCCAGATTCAAAAGTAATTTTCCGTAAGGCAGTCATATTTACGGATAGATTACGTAAAGCTTTATCTATTCTTGTTTTCAGTAGTGTTTCCATGGTTTGGGGGAGTAAGTAATATTTCAATTTGATTTAACACGGGAACAATATCTTTAAATTCTGTTTTTCTTTCGGTTAAATGAATATGGACATGTTCTAATTCTGCGAGTGCATTACTTAATTTATCTAATCTCGAAATAAATTCTTTTTCTGCTTGCATTAATTTTTCTCTTTGTGACAATCGATATAATTGAAGTACCAATACTGAATCTGCAAAGGGTTCATTGGTTTCTAATCGGAGTAGAGATAGATTATATTTTTCAGCAGGAATAGAAGATAAAGCCAAAGCATAATCTGAATAAACCCGATGAATTAAGGCTTCCCACCGAGGTTTATCTAAATCCCATAAACGATGATATTGCTGACAAATAGACAATAAATTATTTTGATATCTCTGTAACCGGCGTGCCTGACGAGAAGTAAACCAGGCATGGGTTATTTTTTGAAAAGAAGGAGATATCGGGGGAATTAATTTTAGATCTTGCAAGCGGGTATTTAATTGGTTTAAATTTTCTTGCATTTGATCGGCATAATTGGGTTTACTTAAAACCGACCATTGTTGATACAGTAAATACCACGATTGCCAAGCTTCCTGACGGGGATTTATCTGAGCAGATAAATCTTGTAAGGGGCTATCGGGTAATTTTGCAGATGCACCTTGAGGACTCGTAAGCACTTTAATTCGATCTTGCCAGGCTTTATCTTGATAGGAAAGCGCTAATAATTGGGCATAAATATCTAATCCTTCTTGCGTAATTTCTTGCCCTTTTTGCGCCACCAGGGCCGATTGTGCAATTTGTCGGGAGGCAGAACAACCAATGGAAAAAATCCCCCAATAGGCTAAACATAAAACCGAGATTCTGAATACTCCTTTTGACATTAAACTATTTTCCATAAAGTATAATCAAACCTAAATCTAAAATAAGAAATTTATCCTTAGCTATACCAGAGGCAAAATAGAGGTTGAGATTATATTAAAGCTGTCTTTATCTAAAATTATTTTTTAATTTATATTAATTGTTGAAATAATAATGAATTAATTTATTAAATATATTTGAATAGGATGAATAATATTTTATTAACGAGGGGCTGATTTCGCTTCAGCCCTTGGGCAGGCTCTGGGCAAGCAGGAGTTTCATTGCTGATGCCCTGGCCCCAGCGAAACACTGCTTGCCCCATACGAAGTT
>RFSG01000158.1 GCA_009924095.1 Sphingobacteriia bacterium | reverse complement strand
AATGCAAGTGTATTTAATCGCAAAACCTTACTAAAGTTCACCGTTACAAGTTGTATCTGGGCAATTATGGTACTTGGGCAAAACAACCTCTATTCACAATGGATTTGGTCAAACGGAATAGCTGGGCCAGGAAATAATATTAGAACCGATAGTATTGCACCATTTCAATTTGAAAATGCCGAAGTGATTATAGACCCAGACCCATCTTCTGGCGGACCTCCAACTATAGGCGGCTTAAGAGTAAAAAATGGATATTCAATTTTTGAAGCTGGTGCAAATCCATTAATCAGTCCTCTTCTAGGAGTAGGTACTTGGATGTATTGGATGCCAGAGCGTGGTGCTTTAAGGATAGGGAGAGACAATACAGGGACCTCCTGGAATCCAAGCTTTAATGTGGGGATGTATTCTTTTTCAAGTGGTTTAGATAATATTGCATCCGGTGAGGGTTCTGTGGCATTCGGTTTAAATACAACTGCATCAGGTAAAAATTCTTTAAGTCTAGGAAATTCGTCCACTGCTGCTGGTAATTCCTCTTTAGCAGGGGGTTCTAATAGTTCAAGTAATGCACTTTTTAGTTTTGCTTTTGGACTCAACAATACAGCAAATTCACTATTTAGTGTGGCATTTGGACAGAATAATACGGCTGGAGTAACAGGCCCAGTTGGGATTGGCAGTTTTGTAATTGGAAGTAATAATACAGTAACAGATAATAATTCATTTGCCTTAGGGCAAAATTGTTTGGCTAACTTTAAACAAAGTATGGCAGGGGGAAGTAATTCTCAAACGAATGCTGATAATAGTTTGGCTTTTGGAGATAATGTGTCAATTGGGGTTGCAGGAACAAATTCAGTTGCGTTTGGTCAGAGTAATTCTGTGAACTCAGCAAATAGTTTTACCTCAGGAAACTTACACAATAATTCAGGTCAAAATAGTGTGATTTTCGGACATGGAAATTCAACTTCTCTGACTGCGAGTAATGGTTTTGCCATAGGTGATCAAGTTTCTAGTGTGGGAAAAAACTCTATAGCTACGGGTCAAAATACCTCAGCAAATGGATTTCAAAGTTTTTCAGGAGGGATTGGCTTAGCGGGCCCACCAAATCAAGCAAATGGAAATCAAAGTTTTGCTTTTGGAACTGATGTTATTGCCAATGGAGATAATTCTGTTGTGTTTGGTTTCGGATGTAGCACTAGTTTTACAGGAAGTCAAAGTTTGGCAGGGGGCGTTTTTTCATCTGCAAATGGAATCAATAGTTTAGCATTTGGAGACAATGCGCAAACTTTACCAGTCGCTGCTAATTCATTAGCAATTGGTAAGCATACAACAGCGGTAAGTTCACAAAGTATGGCAGGAGGAGATAGGTCAAAAGCAAATGGAGACAATAGTATAGCATTTGGAGATAATGTCCAAACAAACGCTAGAAATTCATTTGCCTATGGCCAAGGTTCCAATGCAGCTGGCCCCCAAAGTTTTGCTGGCGGGTCTAATATATCTTTAGCAAATGGGCCCAATAGTATAGCAATTGGGGATCATGTTCAATCCTTTGGATTCAATGCTATAGCTTATGGGCAATTTACAATTGCAAATGGGGATCAAAGTATGGCTGGAGGATTTAATCTTTCAACTGCTAATGGCATTAATAGTATTGCTTGGGGAGATAGTTGTACAACTACTTTAATTGCAGCCAATAGTATTGCTTTTGGCAACAGAACCCAAGCAGATGCGATCGAATCTATGGCAGGAGGTTCAGGTTCGGTAAGTCAAGGAGATGGAAGTTTCGTTTGGGGAACTCAATGCAGCACTGCAATTGGAGCAATGAATGCTGTAGCTTTTGGTTCAACTTGTCAATCCAATGCACCCCTTAGTTTTAGTGGTGGTGCAGGTAGTATTGCAGATGCAACCAGTGGATTTGCTTTTGGTTCAGCAAATCGAGTTTTTCCTTCAGCAACCAACGGAATAGCAACTGGTAAACTGACAGAGGCACATGGACTTCAAAGTTTTTCGGGTGGTGAAAGTACAAAAGCTTTGGCAGATAATTCAGTTGCATTAGGGTTTCGAAATGATGTAAGTCAAAAAAATAGTATTGCCTGTGGGGAGAATAATAGGATATTGCCAGGTCCATTAGGTCAGGATGGAAGTGCTGCCTTTGGAAGGGGATGTGACGTACAGGGCGATGCTGCATTTGCAGCGAATTCTAATACAAAGGCTTATGCGTTGTCTTCATGTGCTTTCAATAATAGCACAGAAGCACGTGGTATTGCCTCTGCCTCCTTTGGTGAAGGTTCAATAGCTTATGGTCAAAATTCTATGGCTACAGGTCACACGACTGAAGCTTGGGGTAGAATGGCTGCAACATTTGGAACTTCTACGCGTGCCGGATCGAATCTATTACCTCCATTGCCAATTCCTCCTGATAATGATATTGCTACTGGCTATAGAACTATTGCTGAAGGTGGACAATCTTTTACTATGGGTGTTTTTTACACCTGGGCCAAAGGACCCAATTCATTGGCTATTGGAGATTCATCAATCGCTGAAGGATTTAATTCAATTGCTACAGGAGATACCACTTATGCTTTTGGTCATAATTCATTTACATTAGGAGATTCAACTTCTGCAAGAGGTAATAACTCAATCGCATCAGGTAACCGCACCCATGCTAACGCATTAAACTCCCAAGCCCATGGCTTTAATGTGGTTAATAATGGTTCTAATTCATTTGCTCAAGGACAACAAGTTTTATCGAATGCAAGTAATAATGTGACGTTTGGATCAGGAGGGTCATCTTGGCTGGTTAATACTCAACCCAACTCTTTCATGACAGGCTTTAACTCTGATTTACCCACTTTATTTGTTAGTAGTGCCACAGGTACCGGAACCACCGGCAATGTAGGCATTGGAGGTTCTGGATATTCAGTGCTTACCACCCCGAACCCCTTAGAAAAATTAGAAGTATGGAATGGAAATATCTCTCAAACGAATGTTGATTTATTTGCCAATACTGCCGCATCTTCTGCAAATAGCAGTACCAATTTATTAGGCCTAAGCCCAGGTACTTGCCCAGTATTCGGGCTAACCACCAATAACCTCGGCACAACCAATACTATTCCGGGAATCGCAAATACGTTTTTACAGGTGGGGATAGATGGAATTAATCCTGCAATTAATTTTGAAGATAATTCATTCATTGATTTTAGATCTACAACACTTCCTATTTGTTCAAATCCTTATAATTCAATTTTAAAATTATATGGTTCAGCTTTTCCTGTTAGCATGGTTGTTAATGGAGATGCTATTATTAATACTGTGTTTTATCCTTCTGATAGTCGTTATAAAACAAACATTAATTCAATTAACAATGCAACCAATATCCTTAAAAAATTAAGAGGTGTTACTTATTTGTATAATAATGAGGAATTTCCTGAAAAAAATTTCTCAAAAAGTATTACATCAGGTTTTCTAGCTCAAGAAATTCAAGAAATTCTTCCTGGTGCAGTATTAAAAGATTCTGCTGGTTATTTGGGAATAAATTATATTTCTATAATTCCATACCTTGTTGAAGGGTTTAAAGAGCATGAAGATAAGCTTAATGGTTTTTTTACTAAAGAGAAGTCGAGCCTTATTATTGATTCCACTAGTAGTGAATTCAATAATCTAAATGATTCATTACCTAAAAAAATTGATGAAATTAATTTACAAATCATTAAACAAGATTCAATT
>RFSG01000157.1 GCA_009924095.1 Sphingobacteriia bacterium | reverse complement strand
AGTTATCAATTAACTTCTGTTATCGGTCAGGGATGTAGTGCGGGTAGCCTAGGGAATACCGTGGTGATTACGCCTCAACCAGGCCCTGCGGCTACCTTATCCGGTACTCAAACTGTTTGTATTGGGCAATCGGCACAACTTACCGTAACTTATTCCAGAACTCCATTTGACTTTAGTTATTCAGACGGTACAACCCTACAAACCCTTACCAATATTGGCGTTTCGCCTTATGTGTTTACCCTCACGCCAAATAGTAACACTAGTTATCAATTAACTTCTGTTATCGGTCAGGGATGTAGTGCAGGTAGTCTGGGAAGTCCGGTAGTGATTACCCAACAACTGGGTCCAGCAGCTACAGTTTATGGCACCCAAACTATTTGTCCTGGTCAAGGAGTTCAACTTTCGATCAACTATCCTTTGATTCCATTCGACTTCTCCTATTCCGATGGCACTACTGTTCAGACCCTTACTCATATTACTACTTCCCCTTATTTATGGTCTCTCACGCCAACGACTACCACTACCTATACATTAACCCAAGTAATAGGACAAGGCTGTAGTGCAGGAAGTATGGGAAGTCCGGTGGTCATTACCCACCAATCAGGGCCTGTGGCGACGTTATCCGGTACACAAACTCTATGTCCCGGGCAAGCCACTCAGCTTACCGTTTCGTATGCCTATACCCCATTTGACTTTACCTATTCCGATGGCACTACAGTTCAAACCCTTACCAATATTGGGGTTTCGCCCTATGTATTTACGGTTACCCCAAATAGTAACACTACTTACCAATTAACTTCTGTGTATGGACAAGGGTGTTTTTCGGGTAGTTTAGGTAGCCATTTGGTTACCTTACAGCAAGTTCCTTCGGCTTCTGTTGCTCCTGCACAAACCTTATGTGCTGGGCAACCTGCGGTACTTTCCGTGTTTAATTCTACCGCTTTGCCTTGGAGTTTTAATTATTCCGATGGGGTGAATAATTTCCCGGTTACGGGGGTTACCAATTCTCCGTATTTAGTAAACATCACTCCTTTTTCTGCAACTACTTATACTTTTTCTAATATCAGCAATACCTGCGGAGTAAGTGCATTTAATCTGCAAACACAGGTACAGGTGTATGCTCCTCAAGCGGTGCTCACTGCCACGCAAACCATTTGCAGAGGGCAGATTGCACAACTAACTTTTCAATGTAGTGGAACGCCACCTTGGCAGATAACCTATCATGATGGTACTTCCTCCCATACCATTACGGGAATTACCAATAGTCCTTTTTTATTAGATCTTACCCCTTCGGATAATACAACTTATACTTTGGAATCCGTCGTTACGAGTGGGTGTGCGGCAACACTGCCCCCTCCTCAACAAGCACCGGTAGTAGTATTCCGGGGTCAGGTGGCAAACTTGTATAGTCCAGCGCCCATTTGTGCGGGGGCAACGGCACAGCTCACCTTGGACTTCTCCGGCATTTCTCCCTTAGGGTGGTCGTTCTTATATTCAGATGGTAGTAATTCTTTTCCGTTAACGCCAACATCGGCTTCACCAGTTCTTTTTACGGTAAACCCTGGTATTACCACTACCTATACAATTTTACAAGCGCAGTGGTATAATTGCCAAGCAGCACTTCCCCATAGTTCTGCGGTGGTTACAAGATGGGCAGTCCCCACAATTACCCTCACGGGCAATCAAGTAATCCCCTCGGGAACGCCCGCTACACTAACTATTACAGCTACCGGAACCCCACCCTGGGCCTTCACCTGGACCGATGGAACCCAATCTGTTCTGGAACCCAATATCTTATCTTCTCCTTTTCTCTTATCCGTTACCCCAACGAGTCAAACTACTTATTCAATTGTAAGTGGACAAGATAGTTTATGTTCAGCAACTGTTCAGGGTTCTGCAATTGTAGATATCAGTAATAATCGTTTTTATGATTTAGATAAATCCCCTTTTGTGATTTATCCGAATCCAACCCAAGGGTGGGTGACAATAGCATCTTCTGTTCTCATGAAATTTAACAGCATAAAACTTTTCCAAATGGATGGGAGAATTTTAAAAGATTGGAGGCCTGAATCCGAGACAAAAAATTATACATTTGATTGTACTTCCTTATCCTCTGGAATTTATCTAATTGAAATAACAGATGATAATAACGAAATATATTATCATAAACTTGAGTTGATAGGAAAATAAATCAATAGTAATATTATTTTAATTAGTTGGATAATTAAGGATTATCGTAGATTAATTTATTATCCTACTATTCATTTTATATTATTGTAGGTCTATAAACGATATTGAATTTTTGTTTCCATCATTCCTATTTAATTCTCCTAAATTTGCCTTTCAATATCATCACCGAATTTATGTCAACCTTATCTCCAGCTTATTTTGATTTTTTCAAACAATTAGAAAAAAATAACAACAGCGATTGGTTTCATGCCCATAAAGCTGACTATGAAAAATCGGTGAAGGAACCGTTTGAGAAATTAGTAGGGGCAATTATTATCACCTTACAACAGAAAGATTCCGCCCTTCAGGTAACGCCAAAGGAATGTATCTTCCGTATCAATAGAGACGTTCGATTTTCTAAGGATAAACAACCCTATAAACTGCATATGGCGGCCTATATTGCTACAGGGGGAAAAAAGGGAAATTCCCCCAAAGGAATGTATTTTCAGGTAGGAGGTAAAGAAGGTATGTTAGGCGGTGGCGTATATGACCCAGATAAAGAAACGTTATACCGCATTCGCTGGCATTTAAAGGAAAATGGAAAAAGCTGGAAGAAAGCCATTGAATCCCCCAATTTCATAAAATATTTTGGGGAGATACAGGGAGAAAAAAATAAAATATTACAACCTGAATTTAAATTGGCAGGAGAAGAATTACCCTGGTTATTTAATAAACAATTTTATTATATGGCAACTACCGATACAGATTTCTGGCAATCGAAAGACTTATTAAAGAACATATTAAAATATTATGAAGCTGCATATCCGGTAGGAAGTTGGCTGGCAGAGGCGCAGGCATCAAAATAAGGGAACTTAGGAATTGTTTACTTTCCCTTGGAGACTACCCAAAGGTTATTATCTTTACCGTATGGAAAACGAAAATCCCCAGCAGTTAAATATTGAATTATCCGAAGAGATTGCAGAAGGTATTTATGCCAACTTAGCGATTATCTCACATTCCAATACTGATTTTGTACTGGACTTTATTCGAATTTTACCGGGCACCCCGAAAGCGAAGGTAAAAAGCAGAATATTAATGACCCCTCAACATGCCAAACGATTAATGCTGGCGTTGGCGGACAACATCAATAAATTTGAAGGAACCTTTGGAAATATTGACATTGATCCCGGCACGCAGAACCTGCCTCCTATTCATTTTGGCGGCCCTACTGCTATGGCTTAAGGCATTCCTCTTTACCCTTTTAATTCCTGCAGGATGAAGATTCTATTAACCGGAGCCAATGGGCTATTGGGACAAAAAATAGTGAGTCGTCTCTCAGACAGACCCAATATTGAATTTTTAGCTACCGACCTGGGGGAAAACCTGAATCCCTGGAGTGATGCCTACGGGTATGTATCTCTGGATTTAACCGATACTTCAGCAGTAGAAAAAGTGGTGCGGGAGTTTAAACCGGAAGTTATTATTCACGGAGCAGCCATGACTCAAGTGGATGTGTGTGAACAACAACCTGACCTTTGCCGGAAAGTGAATGTTGAAGCTACTGCTACCTTATGCAGATTATGTGAGGAAGTAAAGGCAAGAATGATTTTTGTTTCCACTGATTTTATTTTTGATGGAACCGAAGGTCCTTATAAAGAAGAAGATGTTCCTAATCCCTTGTCTGTTTATGGACATTCCAAATGGGAGGCAGAAAAGGTAGTGCAAGCAACGCCAATTTCTT
>RFSG01000156.1 GCA_009924095.1 Sphingobacteriia bacterium | reverse complement strand
TACCAACCCAATTTTTTTCAAGGAGCTACCTATAGAAAGTTCAATTTTTTTTAAACCCTTTGGCTATTCAAGGCGTATCTGTATTAAATTTGTTACATACACCAAAGCAGACCCAATTAAGCTTAAATTTTTATGTACGGAGGAGGAAACAGTTTTGAAGCACCGGCCATCAACGAAAGACCGGAGGCCGAAAATCCGGAATTATTGGCAGAATTTGAAGCCAGAATAGAAAGAGGCGAAAAAATTGAGCCCTCTGACTGGATGCCGGCTTTATACCGCAAGCAATTGATTCGTATGATTGAACAACATGCGCACAGTGAAATCATTGGTGCCTTACCCGAAGGAACATGGATTACCCGTGCTCCTGGGTTTAGGAGAAAACTTGCCCAAATGGCAAAGGTTCAAGATGAAGTTGGTCATGGTCAATTGTTGTATTCAGCAGCTGAAACCTTAGGAAAATCAAGGGAAGAAATGATTAATGATTTAATAAATGGTAAATCGAAATATTCCAATATATTTAATTATCCAGCCTTTACTTGGGCAGATTCCAATGTAATTTCCTGGCTTGTGGATGCTGGTGCAATTGTAAATCAACTTGCAAATGCGAAAGGTTCGTATGGCCCCTATTGTCGGGCATTAGATAGAATTTGTGCGGAAGAATCCTTCCATTTAAAATATGGTCATGATGCTGTTGTGCACTTAGCAACGGGTACTCCGTTACAACGTAAAATGGTTCAAGAAGCCCTTCACCGTTGGTGGCCGCCTTTAATGCATTTCTTTGGACCTCCAGATAAAATGTCTATTCATACTGAACAATTGATGCGATGGAAGGTTAAGATGGCTTCTAATGATGATATGCGTCAACAATTTTTGGATATGTATGTTCCTAAAATTTGGGAACTTGGATTAACCCTTCCAGATCCCTTATTAAAAAAGAATTTAGAAACCGGAAAGTGGGATTATACTGAACCCGATTGGGAAGAGTTTAAGCGTGTAATTAATGGTGATGGTCCCTGTAATAAAGAACGATTAGGCGTAAGAAAACAAGCGGAAGAAAAGGGTGCCTGGGTTCGACGGGCATTGCTAAATCCACAGGCGAAGTATGTTCAACCCCTAGCTTAATCAAGTATGTCAAATCCCTTTCATTCCTTAGATCCCCGTATTAATCGCCTTGGGGTTTATGAGGTGACTCCTGAAACACTTGTTCCCAAAACAGGATTAGATCAGTTTGAAACTTATGAGGCATTTATCCAAAAAAGAGAAGGTGCTAAATATGAACATGTAGGTCCGGTGCATGCCCCGAATGAAGAAATGGCATTTTTGTTTGCGAAAGAACAATACAGCAGAAGGATGACTTGTGTAGGATTGTTTGTGGTGAAAACTGATCAAATTTTAACTACCTCTTTTGGCCCAAATGATAACAGTGTTTATGATTTATTACCCACTGACAATGAGGTCGCATCTGGAGATCCTCAAGTTTGGGAAGTATTTCATTTGAAAAAAAGAGGGATACAACATCATCATGTTGGAAGTGTTTCTGCACCTTCAGCAATTGCAGCATTAACTTTAGCTAAAGAAACCTATGGGGCTGAACGTCCGGTAGTAAATGTTTGGATTATTCCAGATTCTCAAATACGATTTACATCACCAGAGGAAAAAGCTATTTGGGATACGTTAAAGGATAAGAAATATCGGGACGCTATTGCCTATAAAGTTCAAGACCGAATTGACCGTTACAAACAAGAACATCCAAATCTACAATCCATATGAAGCCTGAAGCTTTAAAGGAACTAATATATAAAATGGCAGATGATTTACTCATCTTAGGTCATCGTAATTCTGAGTGGACAGGCATTGGTCCTTTGTTAGAAGAGGATATTGCCTTTTCCTCTATGGCACAAGATAAAGTTGGGCAAGCTCAGAATTTGTATCAGATTTTACATTCTTTAGGAGAATCAGAACCTGATATTGTTGCCTTCACGCGCAATGCTCCACAATTTCATAATTGTCAATTGGTAGAATTACCCATCGGGGAATATGATTTTAGTTTGGTACGGCATTTTTTATTTGATACTGCGGATGCATTAAGATGGGAGATGTTAACTACTTCCAGTTATGAGCCTTTAGCACAAGTGGCAAAGAAATTCCAGGGAGAAATCCGTTATCATGTATTACATGCAAAAACTTGGATTACCCAATTGGGCAGTGCCACAGAAGAAAGTATCAGCAGATTGCAGTTAGCTTTGAATTATGCTTTTCCTTTTGCGTTAGGAATATTTGAGTCCTCTCCTTATGAAAAAGAAATTATAGCAGAAGGATATTTTGGAGGGGAAGAATTATTAAAGGAAAAATGGATGGAAAAAATAAAATCTGTGTTAAACGAAACGCAATTAATTTTACCAGACGAGAAAATAATTACGCCTGTATTAGGAGGCAGAGTAGGAATTCATACTGAGCACTTACAACCTTTATTAGACGAAATGACTGAGGTAGTAGCCTTAGAACCTCATGCAGAATGGTAACCATTCCTATAATAAATTAAGTTATGGTAACTAGAGAGACTTTATTGGAGATTCTAGAATCGGTTAAGGATCCTGAAATTCCAACAGTTTCTTTGGTGGATTTAGGGGTAATTTATAATATTGAGATTGAGGAATCGGGGGTTGTTCATATTCAGATGACGCCTACCTTTGCGGGATGTCCGGCGCTTCGGTTTATGCAATTTGAAGTGGAGAGAGTATTAACTGAACATGGAATTTTACATAAGGTTGAAGTAAATTTCGAGCAAGCCTGGAGTAGTAATTTAGTAACGGACAGAGGCAGGGAGAGATTAAAATCTTTTGGATTAGCTCCTCCTCCCCGATTTATTGGTGAACCGGATTTAGAGAAGTTATTACATAAAGTACCATGTCCGTTTTGTGATTCTGTAAATACTGATTTACGAAATCCTTTTGGTCCAACGTTGTGTCGTAGTATGCATTATTGCAATGATTGCAGGCAAATGTTTGAACAGTTCAAACCAGTATAGAAAGTTATTATCTCGTTTTTTTAGCAAAATCCAATTTATTTTTCCGGAGATTATTTTCATTAATGTATTTAATTGCCTGTAGATTATTTATGCTATGGGAAAATTGGAGGAAAATGAGTTATCGCATTTAATCATTGGCGCTGCATTAGAGATGCATAAAATATTAGGTCCGGGTTTGCTGGAGTCGGTCTATCAGGTTGCTCTTACTTATGATTTGCGACAATTGGGATTGGACGTAAAATCTCAAGTGCCTATGCCATTAGTTTATAAGGGGATTAAACAAGAGGCTGGATATAGATTAGATTTATTAGTAGAAGATAAGGTAATTATTGAACTTAAAGCTATGGAATATATTGCACCGGTGCATTATGCTCAGTTGCTCACTTATTTAAGATTATCTGATAAAAGATTAGGGTTGTTAATCAATTTCAATTCAAAGTATTTAAAGGAGGGTATTCATCGGGTGGTGAATAATCTTTGAGTATAGGGAAAGGAAAAACGCAAAGACCGCAAAGGAAACGCAAAGGGCGCGAAGAAAAAACGCAAAGACCGCAAAGGGAAACGCAGAGGCCGCAAAGGAAAAACGCAAAGACCGAGAAGGAAACCCGAAGACCACAAAGGAAAAACGCAAAGACTGCAAAGGAAAAACGCAAAGACCGCGAAGGAAAAACGCAAAGACCGCGAAGGAAAAACGCAAAGGGCGCAAAGAAAATGCAAGTGCATTTGGTTTCTTTTCAGAATAAATTTTCTGTTATTCTTTGACTGGGGTCGTTGGGATTACATTGAACCCTTTGAGCTAATTGTCTTTCTCTGCGTTCTTTGCGCAGTCTTTGCGGCCTATACGTTTCCCTTTGCGCAATCTTTGCGTTTCCCTTTGCGCAATCGCTGCGTTCTTTGCGCAATCTTTGCGGCCTTTGCGTTTCCCTTTGCGCAATCGCTGCGTTCTTTGCGCA
>RFSG01000155.1 GCA_009924095.1 Sphingobacteriia bacterium | reverse complement strand
TATCTTTTCAGAAAATGAAAAACAATTAAATAGATTATCAGAAATATTTAAAGAAGTTGCACCACAATTACATTTCGAGGGACTTACCGCAGAATTAAGAGCTGGATTTTTAGATCCAGTTCAAAAAATAGCTTGTTATACCGATCACCAAATTTTTGAACGTTATCACCGATATAAAGTAAAAGCCAGTTATAGTAAAAGTAAAGCCTTAACCTTAAAAGAACTTCGGGAACTTAAACCCGGAGATTATGTAACACATATTAATCACGGGGTCGGAAAATTTGCAGGATTAGAAACCATCCGAGCAGGTCAAAATGAACAAGAAGCGGTTAAAATATTTTATGAAGGAGGAGATGTAATTTATGTTAATGTAAGTGCACTTTATAAAATCTCTAAATTTTCAGGAAATGATAGTGCGCCAAAATTAAATAAATTAGGCTCCCAGGAATGGAATAAAACCAAAGCGAAAGCAAAAAAAAAAGTTAAAGAACTTGCCTTTGATTTAATTTCCCTTTATGCCAGAAGAAAAAACCAACCCGGTTTTGCATTTTCCCCAGACAGCTATTTACAACAAGAATTAGAAGCATCTTTTATTTATGAAGACACTCCTGATCAATTAAAATCTACAGAAGCCGTAAAGGCAGATATGGAGGAAGCACACCCTATGGATAGGCTTGTTTGTGGAGATGTGGGCTTCGGTAAAACTGAAATTGCAATACGTGCCGCCTTTAAAGCTGCCACGGATGGAAAACAAGTTGCCGTATTAGTACCTACTACGGTTTTAGGTATGCAACATTTAAGAACGTTTCGGGAACGACTAAAAAACTTTCCTGTACGAATAGAATTTGTTTCCAGATTTTTAGGCCCCAAAGAACAAAAAACAGTTTTAAAAGATTTATCGGAAGGAAAAATAGATATATTAATTGGAACCCATAGATTAATATCTAAAGATGTAATTTTTAAAGATCTAGGATTATTAATAATTGATGAAGAACAAAAATTTGGAGTTGCAGCTAAAGAAAAACTAAAATTAATTAGGGTAAATGTTGACACCTTAACTTTAACCGCTACTCCAATTCCCAGAACTTTACAATTTTCATTATTAGGTGTAAGGGATATGTCCATTATTACCACGCCGCCCCCTAATCGTCAACCTGTTCAAACTCGATTGCATTCCTTTGATGCGGAAGTAATTCGGGATGCTATTTCTTATGAAATTCAAAGAGGAGGACAAGTATTCTTTATTCATAATAGAATTGCAGAATTAGAAGAAATGGCAGCCCTAATTAAAAAACTAGTACCCGATGCACGTATTGCAATTGGACATGGACAAATGAGTGGCCCCAGTATGGAAAAAATGATGTTGAATTTTATCGAGGGTGCATATGATGTATTGGTATCCACAACGATTGTAGAATCAGGTTTAGATATTCCGAATGCCAATACGATTATTATCCATAATGCACATAATTTTGGTTTGAGTGACTTGCATCAAATGCGGGGAAGAGTGGGACGGTCCAATCGTCAGGCATTTTGTTATTTGTTGAGTCCACCAGTTGCTGGATTAAGTTCTGATGCTCGTAAACGATTAAGTGCTATTGAGGAATTTACCGATTTAGGTTCTGGAATCCATGTTGCCATGCGGGATTTAGATATACGAGGTGCAGGAGATATGCTGGGGGGGGAACAAAGTGGATTTATTTCAGAAATTGGATATGAATTATATCATAAAATCTTGGATGAAGCTGTAATGGAATTAAAGGAAGAATTTTTTCCAGAATTATTTGCAGATGAAATTAAAAAACGTAAATCTTCTTTAGCAGAGGAATGCCAAATTGATACTGATTTAGCTATTCGTATTCCTCCAGAATATATTCAAAGTGTTTCTGAAAGACTTAATTTTTATAATCGTATTGCCGACATCACGGATGAATCAGGATTTAGAGAAATTGCAAAAGAAATGATAGATCGTTTCGGTGTTTTACCTGAACCAGTTTTAGATTTATTTGATACGATACGCCTAAGAGAAAATGGAAAAAAATTAGGGTTAGAAAGAATTGTATTAAAAGAAGGATTAATGCGGGTATATTTTATTGCACAACAAGATCATCCTTATTTTCAATCAGAGATATTTAATTCCATATTAGAATATGTAAAAAATCACCCTGCACTTTGCAGATTAAAACAAGGTGATAAAGGACTTGTTTTAACCATACAAGGAATAAATTCCGTAAAACAAGCCTGGCTTAGAACTGAGGACTTGTTCCCTACTCCCATTTTATCTGATAATTCTTCTATTTCCCCTATATGAGTTATACCCAAGAATTAGGAGAAAAATGGGAGCAATTAATGATTCGGCTTCAAGAGGAATTTGGTAAAAGACCTAATATGGAAGCCATTTTATTTTTAATTGGCATCCGTGAATTAGGCGCCTCTCCAAGAGAATTTACGAAAGAAGAAAAACAAGATTTAATGCATATTGCGATATGCGCAGTATTAGCTCCCTCGGGTTATTATGAATTAGAAGGACAAGATGAACAAGGATGGCCACTATGGAAAACCCTACTCCCCCTTCCCTATATTAATATATTTGAACAAGCTACTTTTTTAAGAGCACATATTGTTCACTACTTTGAGAATGTGTACGAAACTGAATTATAACCCTATTAACTATTATTTTAATTGAGTGGTAATCCATAGTAACTCTTCATTGCCCCGATAAAGTAAATTCAAAGTTATTGGTGCAACCGTATTCTCCATATCCTTTACGAATCCATAGCCAGTAAGCAATCGGTTTTGATATCCTTGGGGAATAGGTTTACTACTAATTAATTCTCCATTTGCAAATTGATAGGTTTCTAGAAATATTTCTTCATTCCGCTTTATTAATGCAAACAGAGTATAATCGGTAATTTGAAAGTCTAAAATATAATCTTTAAAATATCTTTTACAATCTTGAATATATTGGATTTGGGATTCCCCATTCTTAGGATAAATTTTCTCTTCTTTTGAAAATAAGCGAATAGAATCGTTAAGAGCAGAATTATACATCCAACCCGAACGATCACTATTTAACACCCAAGGACGATTAGGAAGAGCAAATAAACGTCTGCTTAAATTTCCATTATACATGAAAAATTCTCCTGAAAATATAGAGGCAACAATTAATTGTTTATTCCAAACTCTAGGGATAGAACCTTGATAAAAATATCCTGTATGTAATCGGGAAAATATTTCTGAAATCTGACCTTCAGATTGAATTAAATTTCCATTTAAATCCGTCTTTGCAAGAACAGGTACATTTTTATAAAATGAATCTTCAAAAGGATTAGCGGGATCTCCAGAATTTATGGAATCTGTAATTCCCGATACAGGCCAACCTTTGGAATAAGGAAATAATACTTCTCCGGTTGGGGTAAATTCAAACTGTGTATGTCGGTAGCCCAAACCCAGAGAATCACTATCAATATTTAAGGGATAACACTTCGTAGGATTTGACACATTGATTAATACAGGCCTATTTTGATATCCTACTGAGGAATCATTATCCATAAAAACGTTAGGTAAAGACGCGCTAATCCAAGTATCTCCTGTTATGGGATGAATTCGAGGATTAAAATAAATATATTGAATCGTTCCAGAGCCTTTTAATATTGATATGATTTTATCCGGTACTCGTTTATCAATAAACGTATCTTTAAAGGCAAATTTGTTTAAATCTATAGTTATTTTATTTCCATCTGTATTTAATTGATATAATAATGGAGAAAATCGATCCAGAAACAATAATTTATTTTTATAAAAGAAATAATTATCTGGTTGTGGCAAAACATCATAATTTTTAAAACTATATTCATTAAATTCATTAAAAGGTATTTTGGATGTAGTACTGGCAAGATTGGCAATCATAGTTAGCTTATTCCATTCGGTTTTACAATTTATGGTTACTTGCGGGGTAATAAGTTGGGATCGGGAATAAAAATCTTTATTTAATACAATTCCCAAAAATGATTCTTGAA
>RFSG01000154.1 GCA_009924095.1 Sphingobacteriia bacterium | reverse complement strand
GCATTAAAATCTCCAGGACCCCTTAAAGCATTGATGATCGGAATTGAAATTATAATTCTTCCGATTATATTTTTATTTACCCCTCCCAGAATTCAAATTAAAGCTTTATTGGTGATGGGTTTTTTAGGCATTGATTATCCCTTATTTCTAGCGTCTTTCTTTTTTGCATTTTTAACCGCCTGGAAATTATGGAAAAATCATAATTTTTATTTCCCTTGGCCAGTATTATTTCTGATATTAATCTTCATTTTAGCCATTTTTTTATTCATTATTAATATTCCTATATATTATTCTATAACTGGATTAATCTGGTGGTTCATGACCTTCGGTTCCGCAATATTTGCCTTCTTTTATTTATTACAATTTCGGTTTACGGAAGATACCGTAGCTTCAGTAATAGCGTTTTTTAAAACATCGTTATTAATTCAATTTCCATTAATCATTATTCAAGCGATTGCAGATGGAGGATATAGACCCGGGGATTGGTGTATGGGCAGCTTTCCCCATGCGCACTATTTAGGGAATTATGCCTTTTTATGGATATTAGCGGTTTTATTTCCCTGGTTAATCGGAAAGGAAAAATTTAAATCGGTTTTTACCCCCAAAAACACTTTACTATCAGGTAGTTTATTATTCTTGATTTTTCTAACCGATTCCAAAACGGTAGATGCCTTAATTCTATTTTGTGTATTAATCTTTTGTGCAATTGCCTGGATAGGATATCAAAAATTAAATTTAAAATATTTACATAAGGGAAAATTAATTCTCATCACTTTATCCGGTGCATTTTTATGTTGGATTGCACAAGCAGGTGCCTCCTGGTATTTACAATCTATTTTAGGGGCGGAAGAAGCTAATGTTTGGGAATTTGTAGAAGCGTATATATTATCGGATGAAAGTAGTCAGAAAGCTCAATTATATCAGCGGGCTTACAGTGAAATGCGATATGATAGCCCCTGGCAATATTGGGTGGGCACGGGCCCCGGAACCTTCGCCAGCAGAGCTTCTAATACCTTGGCGTATGATGTTTTATTTAAAGACGGACAAAAAATGCCTGGATTTATTCCCCCTACTTCTTCTCCTTATACTCGAAAATATTTATCGGATTTATGGACAGAAGAAATATTTCTGAGCATCGGTTATCGTTCTGCAATGCTCTCCTTTCCGTTTGCCGGAATGGTAAGCTTAAAAGCAGAATTAGGTTGGGTGGGATTATTGTTTTATTTAATGTTTGGATTTGGAATTTTTTGGGTTCTGGTAAGCCGTAGTTATTCTATCCCCGCAGATTTAAAATATTGGTGGTTAAGCCTTGGCCTTACCTGGTTAATATTATTATTTTTAATGTTGTTCGATAATTATCAGGAGCAAACCGTTACGATGTTTCCTTTAATTTCATTAACAGCATTATTCCTAGGATTTACGCCTACTCAACATGAAAATTCTACAAATTAATAATTTTCATTACCCTCGTGGTGGGGCAGATCGGGTGTATTTAGATACTATTGATTTATTGCAAAATAATGGATTTTGGGTTTCTTGTTTTTCTACCCTGAATGAACGCAATGAAAGTCGAGGAAGTAATTCTTTTTTTGTAAAAGATATGAACCTGAGAAATGCATCAGGTATGATTGAAAAATTAAAGTTTGCTTCTCGATTCGTAAAAAATACAGAAGCAATTACCCAATTAAAAGCATTAATTAAATTAGAGAAACCAGATATCGCGCATTTACATATTTTTCAAAGCAGACTTTCAACCCCCATTATAGACGTACTTAAAAATGCCGGAATCCCTATCGTGATGACGGTGCATGAATATAAAATAATTTGTCCAGTATATACCTGTTTGGATGGAAATGGAAATATATGCGAAGATTGTGCAGGGGGTAATTATATGCCGGCGATTTTAAAAAAATGTAATCAACAAAGTTATATACAAAGCGCGCTTTCGGCCTATGAGTGCTGGCTTCGGGACAATACTTGTTCCTGGACAGAGGGAATTGATTATTTTATTTTTCCGAGTCAGTTTATTCGGAATAAACATTTGCAGTATTATCCAGAATTACAAGATAAAAGTAAAGTAGTTTATAATTTTTTAGATTTGAATCAATATATTCCCGAATATTCCCCGGGGAATTATGATTTATATTTCGGTCGCCTTTCACCCGAAAAAGGAATATCCACTTTAATAGAAGCCTATAGGGATCTGCCGGACAATCCTTTATGTATTTTAGGAGAAGGACCTTCTGAAGTTGAAATGCGAGATAAATTAAATCAATTTCCTGACGCAACGCATATTCAATTGCAAGGATATTTAAAAGGAAATGAATTAACGGATAAAATTAAGAATGCTCGTTTTGTAATTGTTCCCTCCGAATGGTATGAGAATAATCCCCGTTCCATTATTGAAGCGCAAGCTTTGGGTAAACCCGTTATCGGTGCTGATATAGGCGGAATTCCGGAATTAATTCAATCGGGTATAAATGGGGCAATATTTATTTCAGGAGATACTTTTTCTTTACAAAAAACAGTCCTGGAATTAGCTGCTAAAAATTATTCGAAACTGAGTACAAATGCCAGAGCTGCTGCGGAACAAAAATTTTCAGCACGAGACCATTTGGCGGAGTTGAAAAATATTTATTCGAATCTCTGGAAAAAGTAATAACTACATTATAAATTAGGATATCATCTTTTATAATTCGCCTCCCCTGCTGTTCTAATCAATATCTGTTCATACTGATCAATAATTAAATCCCAATTAAATTGGAATCTGATTTTTTCCAGATTATTGTCAATCCACTTATTTCTTTCGGTTAAATTGGGTGTGAAATTCCAAATTCGATCTAAGTCTTTAGAAGTTAAAAAATATAAACTATCTTCCCCTAAAATAGCACGGTTAAATTCATTATCATGTGCACAGATTAGGGCTCCGCTCGCCATCGCTTCTAATAAAGAAGGATTAGTGCCTCCTACAGTATGCCCATGAAAATATATTTTTGCATAATGCCGTAAACTATTCAATTTATCAATATCATAAATCCCTCCTAAAAATTGTAATCCCGGATGGGGATACGTTTGTTGTAAATATTTCCCATAGGGCGTATTGGCATTACCCACAATCAATAAAGGATACGCTGGCTTTTGACGAACATATCCAGAAACTATTGTTTCAATATTATTCTCAGGTTCTAATCTTGCGATGAGTAAATAATAACCATGTTTATTAACCTGTACTTCTGTTAAATATTTTTCCTCTATTTTTTCTGGAATATTAGCTCCATAGGGAATATAAACAGAATTAGCCCCGTAGGTTTTATGTAAATAGGATTGAATCCCTATAGAGTCTGAAATAAGTCGATCACTCGTTTGAATGGCTAATTTTTCTGCATATTTTAAAAATCGCTGAATAGGTTTGGAATACTTGGTACGTTTCCATTCCAGTCCATCCATATTGGTAATGACCGGTGTTTTTGGACGAGGTAAATACCATCCCCAGATGGAACTACTCGTATAGCCTAATTGTAACAGCACCTCAAAGTTTCGGGACCGGCTGTCGCGGATACAATTAAAGTCATAAATAAATTGACCTGCTGTTCCTATCTTATTTTCAGGATCAAAACAACGAATTAAATTAACGCCATTAAATTGTGATTCGGTATAGGGATGGAGATGGGAGGTATATACCCATACTTCATGACCTTTACGCACAAGTCCTAAGGATAAATATTCTGCAAATTGTTCAAATCCCCCGTAATGGTTAGGAATGCCCCGGGTTCCTAATATGCCAATCTTCATTTGGAAATTATTTTAGAAACGCAATCACGCTCTGGCGCAACGCTATTCCCAATAAAGTAAAGGCAGAAAGGAGTAAACCAATAATTCCTCCTCCTAATATCCATATTAATAATTGTGCTTTCTCCTGGGGTAGGGGATATCGGGGTTCATCAATAATATTAATCACCGGAGTTTCATTTAATAAACTGAATCGTGTCATTTCAAGATTTTTTAATACTTCCGTATAAATCGCATTTAATAACA
>RFSG01000153.1 GCA_009924095.1 Sphingobacteriia bacterium | reverse complement strand
AAAAAAACTTCTAAGTTCTTCAGTATTTTTAATTCTGGGGAATTTATTTTGTCCTCCTAATTTTCCGGCTTGTTTCATATATTCTGTACAGGCACCCGATTTTAAAGGATACACTTTTAAAGGGTGTAATATTTTACCCGTAATTAAGTCCTGATAATAAATGTTTTGCCTGCACATACATTCATTTAATACTTGCTCAAAATACAATAGGTCATTGGGTAAGTCAATAAATTCAATAAACCAATCATGCCTGGATACAGTATCTGATATTTTGGGCATAACCGTAAATTCCTGAATTTTTACGTGGCATATTTCGCAAGCCTGATGAATAGCCTGATTCACTTCTTTAACAATTACATGCTCCCCAAAGGCAGAAATAAATTGTGAAGTTCTTCCTGTAATTTCAATTCTATGGGGAGATATAGAAATAAATCGTATCGTATCTCCAATATCATACGCCCACAAACCCGCATGGGTGCTAATAATCAACGCATATTCCACGCCTAATTGAACATCCGAAATATTTATGCGGGTAGCATTTGCGCTGCCATATTCCGTCATGGGAATAAATTCATAATAAATACCATTATCTAACAATAACCTTAACCCTTGGGAAGGGTGACAATCCTGAACGGCAAAAAATCCTTCTGATGCAGGGAAGGTTTCGATCTTATCTACGGAATCTGATAATTGATTATTAAATAATCCTGCATAGGGTGTAAAATCAACTCCCCCATATACAAATACCGATAAATTAGGCCACACTTCCATAGGTGTTTTTCCATATTTGGATTGTAATATTTCAAAAAACATTTGAACCCAAGGGGGAATTCCTGAAATTAAGCGTAAATCCTGATGAATTGATTCCGAAACTATTTTATCTATTTTGGTTTCCCAATCTTCAATACAATTGGTTTCCCATATGGGAATTTGATTTCGTTTTAAATATCCGGGTATTTTATGATTTACAATTCCAGATAATCTACCAACCGGAATTCCAGCAGCATTCATTTCTAATGCTGGACTTCCCGAAAGAAACAGCATTTTTCCTTGTAAGAATTTTGCATTACCCGTAGCATAAATATAAAAAAGTAAAGCATCTCTCGCAGCTGTAATTTGGGCTTGTAAAGAAACAGCGGTATTGGGAATATATTTACTACCTGAAGTCGTTCCTGATGTTTTAGATAAATAGGTTGGTTTTCCGGGCCAGGTAATATCTTTTTCTCCATTTACAATTTTATGAATCCAGGGTTTAAGTTCTTCATAATTCCGGACGGGTACTCGTTGAATAAAGTCAGAATGGTTTTTGAGTGTTGAAAAATGATGTGTTTTTCCGAATTCAGTATGAGCAGCAGTTTCGATTAAATTTTGTAATAATTTTTCCTGAACCGCTACTGCATTTGCGGATATTTTATTTAATTGATTTATCCTTAACGCTGCATATCTTTTGGCAATAAATGAAATAATCCTCATGCTGTAAATATACTAAGATTGGGTTGAGCGATGAATAGGATTGTGAAGGAAATCAATTCAGAAGTTTAGGAAAAAATGAAAGTAGGATTTAATTCATTTATGGAGATTATTTCAATGATTAATTATGAAATGTTATAAAAAGTAAAATCCCGGTGGGGAACCGGGATCTTACAGAACCAACTAACAATAAATCTAACTATGAAAAAGATTTATGCTTGATTTACGAATTGTAAATTGTTTTTGTTGTCTAAGTCTAAAAGAATATTTGTATCTAACTGTATATCACCGCTTAAAATTTTCTTAGAAAGTTCATTTACTACTTTCCTTTGGAGCACTCTTTTCAAAGGTCTGGCGCCAAATTGAGGATCATATCCCAATTGACCTAACCAATCTAAGGCAGCTTCGCTTACAGTTAAATGAATTTCTTTTTCTTCTAATAGTTTTTGAAGCGATGCTATTTGTAGTTCTACAATTTGTCGTATTTCTTCCCGATTTAGGGGAGTGAACAAAATAATTTCATCAATTCGGTTTAAAAACTCAGGGCGAATACTATGTCGTAACAAATCAAATAATTCTATTTTTAATCCGGCCATGAGATCTTCCCGATTTTCAGTGGTTAGTCCGGAGAATTTTTCTTGAATTAAATGTGCGCCTAAATTGGAAGTCATAATTACGATGGTATTTTTAAAATTGACCACTCTTCCTTTATTATCGGTCAGTCTTCCATCGTCTAATACCTGAAGTAAAATATTAAATACATCGGGGTGGGCTTTTTCAATTTCATCCAGAAGTACCACAGCATAAGGCTTTCTTCGGATGGCTTCAGTAAGTTGTCCTCCCTCATCATATCCAACATATCCGGGAGGGGCGCCCACGAGTCTGCTTACCGAATGTTTTTCCTGATATTCCGACATATCAATTCGGACTAAAGCATTTTCGTCATTAAATAAATAATCTGCTAATCCTTTTGCCAATTCTGTTTTTCCTACCCCAGTAGAGCCTAAGAAGATAAACGAACCTATGGGTCTGCGGGCGTCTTGTAATCCAGCCCGGCTTCTGCGCACGGCATCTGAAATAGCTGCAATGGCTTCTTCCTGACCCACCACACGGTGGTGAAGTTCATTTTCCATTTTTAGCAATTTCATCCTTTCACTTTCAATCATTCTACTCACAGGAATACCAGTCCAGCGCGCAACAATTTCAGCGATATCTTCAGCTTCTACTTCTTCTTTTAACATTCGTCGGTCCGACTGAATATCATTTAATTGAGTATTTAATTCCGTTAATAATTTTTCTTGTTCTGTAATTCTTCCATACCGTAATTCGGCTACTTTACCGAAATCTGCATTTCTTTCGGCTTGTTCTGCTTCGGTTTTAAATTCTTCAATTTTTCCTTTGGCTTCTCTAATTTTCTGGATAATATTTTTTTCCGTTTGCCAATGGGCTCTTAATTCATCTCTTTGTTCTTGCAGATTGGCTAATTCACTGCTTAATTCCTGAACTTTCTTTTCATCTTTTTCCCGTTTAATGGCTTCTCTTTCGATTTCCACGGTTCTAATTTTTCTTTCAATTTCATCTAATGCTTCTGGTAGGGAATCAATTTCCAGACGCAGGCGTGCAGCAGCTTCATCTACTAAATCAATGGCTTTATCAGGTAAAAAACGATCTGAAATATATCGTTGGGATAATTCCACGGAAGCAATTAAGGCAGAGTCGGTAATTCTAACCCCATGATGTACTTCATATTTTTCTTTTAATCCTCTTAAAATAGAAATGGCATCTTGGGTATCGGGTTCATCTACCAGAACTGGTTGAAATCTTCTTTCTAGGGCTTTATCTTTTTCAATATATTTTTGATATTCCGATAAAGTAGTAGCGCCGATGGCTCTTAATTCTCCACGAGCTAAGGCTGGTTTTAATATATTCGCTGCATCCATAGCACCATCGGTTTTACCAGCGCCCACCAGGGTATGGATTTCATCAATAAATAAAATAATATCTCCTTCAGCTTCTACCACTTCTTTTACGACGGCTTTTAATCTTTCTTCAAAATCACCCCGATATTTAGCTCCTGCTAATAAAGTTCCCATATCCAGGGATAATATATTTTTATTTTTTAGATTTTCAGGAACATCCCCTTGAATAATTCTATGCGCTAATCCTTCCGCAATAGCTGTTTTTCCTACTCCTGGTTCTCCAATTAAAATCGGATTGTTTTTAGTTCTTCTGGATAATATTTGTAATACTCTTCTAATTTCTTCATCTCTTCCAATTACTGGATCTAATTTTCCTTCCCGAGCTAATTCATTTAAATCTTTTGCATATTTTTTTAAGGCTTGATAAGTAGATTCCGCATTTTGATCCGTAACTTTTTTATTTCCTCTAATTTCTTGAATTGCTTTTTCGAGTAATTTCCGAGTTACGCCATTATCTTTTAATATTTGTCCGCTACGATCATTACTTTCTAATATGGCTAATAATAAATGTTCTTGTGAAATATATTCATCTTTTAATTTTCCAGCTTCCTGATTTGCTTTTTCAAAAACAGCGGAAGTAGCATTCGAAAGATATTGACTTC
>RFSG01000152.1 GCA_009924095.1 Sphingobacteriia bacterium | reverse complement strand
CCTTTAGTGGAGAAGACGGTAGTTCGAAATTCGTTTGGTCAGGAGGAGGAAAGATGGGTGGTAAAAGCGGTTATCCGGTTACATAAAATGACCTTTGAAACCGAGTTTACTTTAAGTGATCGGAGCCAGATGGAGTTCCCGGTTTTATTGGGGAGGAAGGCACTTCGGAAGCGATTTATTGTGGATGTTGCCCGTCGGGATGTTTATTTTAAACGATACCAAAAAAGAAGTACATAATATGAGACTGGTTGTATTGTCAAGAGATCCAAAGTTATACTCCACCCGCAGGATTGTGGAGGCCGGCGAGGAAAGAGGGCATTCTGTTGTGGTGATGGATCATATGAAGTGTTATATGTCCTTAGAACAGGGGAAACCCTCTATTCATTATCAGGGTAAGGAGATTGGTAAGATAGATGGGATTATTCCGAGAATTGGGGCATCGGTTACTTTTTATGGAGCTGCCATTGTTCGTCAGTTTGAAATGATGAATGTAATCTCTGCCAATCCCAGTCAGGCAATCACCCGTTCCCGGGATAAATTAAGATCCATGCAATTATTGGCTAAAGCCGGATTGGGAATGCCCTTAACGGCATTTGCCAACAAGACGCACAACGTAGATGATTTAATTCGCATGGTGGGCGGTACACCGTTGGTGATTAAATTATTGGAAGGAACCCAAGGAATTGGGGTAGTATTGGCAGAAACTCCCAAGGCCGCGCAGTCGGTGATTGAAGCCTTTCATGGATTAAATGCAAACATATTAATTCAGGAGTTTATACGGGAAGCCAAAGGCGCAGATATACGCGCATTTGTAGTGAACGGGCATATTGTGGGAGCCATGAAACGCCAGGCACGGGAAGGAGAATTCCGGAGTAATTTACATCGTGGAGGGAGTTCTCAATTAATCAATCTCACCATGAAGGAAAGATATACTGCCTTAAAAGCAGCAAAAGTATTGGGTTTATCTGTTGCCGGGGTAGATATGTTACAATCAAAACGAGGTCCTTTAATTATGGAGGTAAACTCCTCTCCTGGATTAGAAGGAATAGAAAAAGCCACCGGAGAAAATATTGCCGGAAAAATCATAGAATATATGGAAAGTCATTCGGGTAAAAAACGGATGAAAGATAAGGTGGGTGCCTGATGCCAACTTATATTCACCTTAACCACCAAAAAATCGCTGCAGGAGAAAACCGGTTAATTAATATACATATCGCCCGGCTTCCTACCCATACCCCTATTGACTTGCCGGTTCAGGTGATACGGGGTAAAGAAGACGGAGCGGTATTGCTGCTGATGGCAGGTTTACATGGGGATGAAATCAATGGAATCGAAACGATTCGACGGATGATTTTTGACCAGACCATTCAGTTAAAAAGGGGAACTGTTATTGCCATTCCGATTGTAAATATTTATGGCTTCTTACAAGCCTCCAGAGATTTACCCGATGGAAAAGATTTAAACCGTTGTTTTCCGGGAAGTGCAAATGGTTCTTTGGCCAACCGTATTGCTTGGTTTATCATGCAGGAGATTATTCCCCAGATAGATGTAGGCATTGATTTTCATACCGGAGCGGTGAATCGTACCAATGTTCCTCAGGTAAGATGTAAAACTGGGAATATGACCAATCGGGAATTAGCTACTGCCTTTAGTGCACCCTTTGTTTTGAATGCTGAGTTTCGGGATAAATCTATTCGGAAGGAAGCTTTTCGTAAGGGCAAAAATATTATTGTATTTGAAGGAGGAGAAGCACAACGATTGGATGAAAGGTCTATTAATGAAGGCATCATGGGAACTTATCGTATGATGCACCATATGCAAATGATAGATGATAATATTCCGAATGAGCCGAGTATTTGGTTAAAATCATCCACTTGGATTCGTGCTAAAATTTCAGGGGTTTGTAGGTTATGTATCGCGCCCGGACAATTCATTTCGAAGGGGCAATTATTGGCTATCATTACCGATCCGTATGGTCGGGAGGAATTTCCAGTCATCGCCCGAAAAGAGGGATATGCCATCGGATTAAATTACCAATCTGTCATTAATGCCGGCGATGCTTTATTACATATCGGCATACCTGAATAATATTTTGTTGAATGATTAATAAATATATTTATGAATTCTGTTATTATATCTTTTGTAGGATTATTGTTGTTCAATACTACTGCTAATATTTTTGCCCAACAAGCTTTTATTCAAAAAGGAAATGCCTCCTTTTATGCCGATCGATTTCAAGGACAACGTACTGCAAATGGAGAAAAATATGATAAGAACGCCTTAACTGCTGCCCATCGTAAGTTAGCGTTTGGATCGGTGGTTAAGGTTACGAATATCTCCAATGGAAAATCGATTGAAGTTAGAATTAATGATCGAGGACCTTACCATAGCGGACGGGTAATAGATTTATCTCGGAAGGGTGCTGAGTTATTGGATTTTATTGCCAAGGGAACTACAGAAGTTACGGTTGAATTACTTACGGGGCCTGGTATCCTTCCACCGAAGGAAGATTTTCCTTTACCGGAACAAATTAATGTTGCAGAAGGAATGCAAAAACCTGGATATTATTCTTTGAAGGGAAAAGAGCTTTCAGAACCCAAAGGATTTTCGATTCAGGTTGCTGCCTTTAATTTAAAACCCAATGCGGTTGCGTATGGGGAGAAGCTAGAAAAATTAAATTACTCACCCGTTTATTTAAAATTAAATTCTGCGTTCATCACTAAAGTTTTTGTAGGAGAATTTAAGCACCGACATGGGGCAGAAAAGTTTTTACATAAATTAGAAGCTGAGGGAATTGAGGGAATTATTAGGGAAATGCCGGAGTAGAAAATAATTGGGGATGGGGATAAGATTATCGCCATTGCAGGCGTCCGCGCCTGCAACAAATAGGCGTTGACGAAAACAACATGTTATCCTGTTTTATCCTTGGATACGGGGAATGGCAATAAAGTATCGCTATCCCATTCAAATGTTCGCCAATTCGGTTCCTCGTAAATAAACATCTTAGTTAATCTCCGCTTATCGTGCGTTAAAAGTAAAGTTTATTCTCCCCAGTGTAAACTTTTCTCCGCACTATTTGCAGACAATCTGCAAGTTATTCTCCGCATATCCATCCCTAACCCTTGACGCTAAAAGTTAGACAATAAAAAAAACTCCATGCTTTATCCCGTGCCCGATAGTTGAAAAAGAGTATTTCTTGTATAGGCAGTAAAGGTAAATTCTTATCCTAAAATTCAATATAATTGGCGCCCTTCGACACCCCTTTGGCAGGCTCAGGGTAAGCGTTCAGCACAAGTGCGCTCAGGTTAATACTTCGCTTAGGCAGACATACTCTTGTTGTTATTTTCTGTCAGGCGAGTTTAACAAAGTTGTCTTCGATTTTTACGTTAAAATTGATTTCTGCTTTTAATGCTTTAAACACTTTTATTATCGTGTCAATTGTTGCACTATTGGCACTACTTTCAAGTTTAGAGATTTGGGCTTTCTGAACTCCAACAAGTCGTCCGAGTTCTTCTTGTGTCAAGTTTCTTTCTTGTCGAGCAGATTTAATCATCTTTCCTAAAACGTCCATACGAAGTTCGTATTCATATTCGTCACGTTCTAGAGTACCAACTTTGCCGATATACTTGTCTTTCATTTCGGCAAGCGAGTAGGTCTTTAATTCTTTAGTTGCCATATTACTACTTTTTGGGTTTGTTGTTAAAATATTTGTCTCTCAGTCTTACAGCTCGGTCAATTTCGTTTACGGGAACTTTATTAACTTTCTTTATGAAACCGTGGGTTGCAATCACCAAAGTTTCTTTGTTGTCGGTCTTGTCCCAAAACGCAAGAAGTCTGATTTGAAGTCCTGCATACTTGATCCGAAACACCCAAATTTCATTTTGTATTTTTTTAAAAGGTTTAGAGTCATTGGTCTGTTCAGCAAGGTCAATATTGTAAAAGATTTTTTTGACTGTTTTTAGGTCAAGTTGCGAAATGAACTCGTGTACTTCTTCTAAAAATTTTGTCTCGAAAAATCTCAATCAATTATGTTTTGTTGTACATCACAAAGATATTGAAAGTTTCCATAATTAGAAACATTAATTTTTTAATTATTTTCAGGTGTCGGTTTTACAAGCTGACGCACAACGTCAAACCCGTCCCGCTAGCTCCCGTCCCGATAGCTATCGGGACGGGAGCTAG
>RFSG01000151.1 GCA_009924095.1 Sphingobacteriia bacterium | reverse complement strand
ATGCTCTACCAACTGAGCTATTCCCGCTTGTAAACTAAATGTAAAGAACAAATTTACTGGATGTTTCCAAAAGAGTCAAGAACTGACCTATGGATTACCAAAATCAAGCATGCGATTTGGTAATTCTTTCTTTAATCCTAGCAGATTTACCGCTTAATCCTCTTAAATAAAATAATTTAGAGCGACGCACTTTACCTCTTTTTAATACCTCTATTTTATCAATATTGGGAGAATGTAAAGGGAAAATTCTTTCCACTCCAGTACCATTCGATATTTTACGAACAGTAAAAGTTTCTGTTGTGCCATGACCAGAGCCAGCGATTACCACACCTTGGTATTGCTGAATCCGTTCTTTATTTCCTTCCACAATACGAACATGCACATTGACCGTATCACCGGGACGAAACTCAGGGATATCACTTTTGATAAAGGATGCCTGTACGAGTTTTATTAATTCCTGAGTAGACATTTTAGTACGATTTCTTAACGAGGGAGCAAATATACAAAGTCTTCAGGCATCTCCCAAAGTATCTCCTTGTAATTCCTGATATTTTTTCCATAAATCAGGTCGGCGGTGCTTAGTTTTTTCTTCCCGTTGGGCTTCTCTCCAAGCATCAATCTTCCCGAAATGCCCGGATAACAATACCTCCGGCACAGTTAATCCCTCAAAATCCACAGGCCTAGTGTAGGCAGGAGCATCCAATAGGCCATCTTGAAAAGAGTCGGCTAAAGCGGAGGTCTCATCATTTAACACGCCCGGAAGTAAACGAACCAGTGCATCGGTTAATACCAAGGCTGGCAATTCTCCTCCTGACAATACATAATCTCCAATTGAAATTTCACGAGTAATAAATTGATCCCGAATTCTTTGATCAATTCCTTTATAATGCCCACATAACATCAAAACCGAAGGAAGCAGGGACAACTCATTTGCCAAGGCCTGAGTAAAGGGTTCTCCATCGGGCGTTAAATAAATAATTTCACTGTAGGTTTGGGTTTCTTGTAAAGATCGAATACAGGCGGCAATGGGTTCTATCTTCATCACCATGCCTGCGCCTCCTCCATACAGGGTATCATCTACGGACTTATGTTTGTCAGTCGAGTAGTCTCGGATATTGTGAACCTTTATGGTTGCCAATCCCTTGTCCTGCGCACGTTTTAATATACTATGAGATAAGGGACTCATCAATAAATCTGGAACTACACTTAAAATATCGATGACCATACCCAAATTTGCTGAAATTCAAACTTTGCTATACTAAAAATAGGATAGAGGATGAATTATGATAACAAAATTTATTATAAGGAGATATATTATATCTTATTTTACTAAAAGATAACAATCTTCTGGGATTAGAAACTACCTGTAAAGGACTATAAAGAATTAACCTGAGCGGATAAACAGAGGTGTTAAACCACCGCAGCTTCTTCCAACAAAACAGAAACGTTATTCCCTTTTACTTCTATAACTCCTCCTTGGGTGGAATATTGAAGGGTTTTACCGTCGGTAGTTTGAATTCTTAAGATTCCTTTTTCTAAGGTAGAAACGATATCTGCGTGTTGGGGTAATACTTCAAAACTCCCTAAGGCGCCGGGTAAGCGAATTCCGGTTATACTACCAGAAAATACTTTTTGGTCTGGGGTAACGATTACCAATTCTAACGTTTTCATGCCTGCACTTCACTCAGAATTTTATTTCCTTTTTCTACAGCCGCATCTATATTACCCACAAGATAGAAGGCCATTTCAGGTAAATAATCTAACTCCCCATCTAAGATCATATTGAAACCTTTGATGGTATCATCAAGGCTAACAAATTGACCTGGGATACCGGTAAACTGTTCTGCTACGAAGAAGGGTTGACTCAAGAACCGTTGAACTTTACGTGCACGGGCAACGATCAATTTATCTTCTTCAGAAAGTTCGTCCATACCTAAGATGGCGATAATATCTTGAAGCTCTTTATATTTTTGAAGAATTTGTTTTACCCGTTGGGCACAGTTATAGTGTGCATCTCCCAATACCGCAGGAGATAAGATACGAGAGGTAGAGGCTAGAGGATCCACCGCAGGATAGATACCCAAGGCTGCGATTTCACGCGATAACTCAGTAGTGGCATCCAAGTGGGTAAAAGTAGTCGCAGGGGCTGGATCGGTATAGTCATCCGCAGGTACATACACCGCTTGAATAGAGGTGATCGAACCTCTTTGGGTGGAAGTGATTCTCTCTTGCATGGCTCCCATTTCGGTAGAAAGGGTAGGCTGATACCCTACGGCAGATGGCATACGACCTAAAAGGGCGGATACTTCAGAACCTGCTTGGGTAAACCGGAAGATATTGTCAATAAAGAACAATACATCTCTTCCTCCAGATTCATTATCTCCATCACGGAAATATTCAGCAATAGATAATCCGGCTAAGGCTACTCTGGCGCGTGCTCCAGGAGGTTCGTTCATTTGACCAAAAATCAAAGTCGCTTGAGAAGTTGCTAATGCTTTTTCATCTACAGAAGCTAGGTTCCAGTCACCCGCTTCCATGCTATGTTTAAATTCTTCTCCGTATTTAATTACGTTAGATTCTAACATCTCCCGTAACAAGTCATTTCCTTCACGGGTACGTTCGCCAACCCCTGCAAATACTGATAATCCGGAGTGTGCTTTTGCGATATTATTAATCAATTCCATGATCAATACCGTTTTACCTACTCCCGCTCCTCCGAATAATCCGATTTTACCTCCTTTAAGATAAGGAGCTAATAAGTCAATTACTTTAATTCCAGTTAATAGAATATCAGAGGAAGTGGATAAATCTTCAAATCTTGGGGCAGGTCTATGGATGCTATATCCTCCGGCAGAAACGGGTTGAGGAATTCCATCAATAGCTTTACCTACCACGTTGAACAAACGACCCCTTCACCGGTAGGCATTTCGATGGTACGGTTTACGTCGAGTACGTCCATACCTCTTTGCAAACCGTCGGTGGCATCCATAGCAATGGTTCTTACCCGATTTTCGCCTAAATGTTGTTGTACTTCCAGTACCAATTCAGAGCCATCCTGACGTTTAACCGTCAAGGCATTTAAGATATTAGGTAAGGATACATTTTCTCCGCTAAAATCTACGTCTATTACAGGACCGATAATTTGGGAAATCTTGCCAATGTTTGCCATAAGTAATTCGAGTGGGCGTAATTTTTATAATGTCGTACAAAAGTAGCTACTTTGGATTCAAAACCAATGGTTCCTTTGGCAAAAAATCCACGGGTTTGTCCACTTGTATCTGCTTATTTTGCTTTCTATGAAAACAAACACATCATCAATCCCTTTATTACCTGATTTTTCGGGTATTTCCGTATTGGTTATTGGGGACTTAATGTTAGACCGATATTTATGGGGAAAGGTAGATCGAATTTCCCCGGAGGCTCCTGTTCCGGTTGTAGAGGTGGTTTCGGAAGAAAATCGCTTGGGAGGAGCGGCGAATGTTGCCCTTAATTTATTATCATTGGGCGCCACGCCTTTATTATGTGGAATTATTGGCACCGATACCGAAGGAGATTTATTATTACAAGAAATGAATCGTCTGGGGTTATCTACGCAAGGAATTCATAGATCTTCCACCCGAAGAACTACAGCGAAAATCAGAATATTGGGGCATCATCAACAAATGCTTCGTGTGGATAAAGAAACCCGAGATTCCTTAACTCCAGCTGAAAAGGAAGCTTTGTTAGCGTTAATTCAATCTCAAACCGATTTAGCCCAAGCTGTAATATTTGAAGATTATGATAAAGGATTATTAAGTGAATCCTTAATTCAGCAGGTTTCTTCAATTTTTCAGAATAGGAATTTACCGATAACGGTAGATCCTAAATTCAGAAATTTTTATGCCTATTCAGGATGTACGGTATTCAAGCCGAATTTAAAGGAATTAAATGATGCACTAGGGTTACGATTAAATCGTCAAGATTTTTCGGGGATGAAGGTGGCGTTGGATAAACTGAGGGAAAAAATGCCGCATGATTGGACCTTATTAACCTTAAGTGAGAATGGTGCATTGTTATATTCACCCACAAGAGAAGCCTTTCATATTCCCGCACATCCTCGGAAGATTAGCGATGTGTCTGGGGCAGGGGATACGGTGATTTCAGTATTAACCTTAGCTATGACGGCAGGATGGAGTCCGTTGGAAGCAGCATCATTAGCTAATCTAGCCGGAGGATTAGTATGTGAATCGCCGGGCGTAGTTCCAGTTACACTGGAGCGTTTGTCGCAAGAACTAACTTCAGATAATAATAGTAAAA
>RFSG01000016.1 GCA_009924095.1 Sphingobacteriia bacterium | reverse complement strand
AGAACCAGTGTTTGGACTAACTACAGTAATGGTAGGTGCTTGACTTACATTCATCGAATGACCATCATATCCTCCCCCATAATACTTATCATTCAATGGGGTACCAATTACAAAAACAGCATCACTAATATCTCTAACTGTCCCAGGATTTAACACATCTAACACCCTCACACGCGCTTGACCTGTAGGGGTACTGGGCACTTGCCAAGTATAACTTCCATTCGGTCCACTCTCGTTGGCAGAAATTAATATCCAGTTGGTACCATTGTTCGTGCTATACTCCAAACGAACATTGGTGATATTGTTCACTGACCATTGGATCTGTTGTATAGAACTCTCAGCCCAATATTCGCCTCCATTTGGACTAACCATCAATATGTTGTTAGCCGCATTTATATCTACTACATGACCATCATTAATGCCTCCAAAGTTTTTTGAATCCGCATTATAATAAATAGTAAATAGGGCATTAGAGGTATCTCTGATGAGGGAATTAAATCTATCCGTAATTCTTACCAAACAACTTCCTTGACCAGCGAGAGAAGGAATCGTGTAAGGATAAATACTTTGTTGAGCAACTATTCCCGTATCAATAGATACCCAGGAAGAACCATTATTGGTGGAGAGTTCTAAATCAACATAATTTACATTCGTGGCATTCCAGGTAATGTTGATTTGCTGGTATGGATATAAAAGTTCTCCCCCGTTGGGATAGGATACAACGATAGACGGGGATTGATTTACATTCATGGCTTGCCCATCGAAGGAACCTCCGTAATATTTTTCAAGGGCAACAGATCGAATAAAAAATGTTTGATCGCTAATATCAAAAACTGTTAAAGGATTATCAGTATCAGATACTTTAAGTAAGGTTTGTGGAGCCAGTGGAACTGGAATTGTCCAGTTATAAAAACCTGTATTAGCGGGAGTAGAGGGTACTATTAATTGCCAAGTGGTACCATTATCATTTGAATATTCTATCCGAACATTTAGAATATTATTGGAAGTCCATTGAACCATTTGAACTGAACCATTTGCAAAATTCTCTCCGCCATTGGGAGATACAACTGTTATGGCACTGCTGGCATTTATGCCTAGGGTTGCTCCATCATACCCACCCCCATAAAACTTTTGTATGGACTCTAATAAAATGCTAAAAGCACCAGACGTGTTAAAAATCGCTGGTGCTTGTGCTTCTTGTATTCTTACTCTGGCAGTATTAATGGCATTAACATTAGGAACTGTCCAAAGGATACTTCCGGTTTGTGACGGAATATTGGTAGCAACAACATTCCAAGTAGAACCATTGTCTATGGAATAATCAATATTGGCCAAGTTTGTATTGACGCTCGTCCAGGCAATCGTAACTGAAGAACCTGGTAACCACTGATCCCCTAAAAGCGGGGCCGTTAAGGTATAAGATGCAGGTTGATTAAGATTTACACTATGCCCGTCAAAAGCCCCACCATAATAACGGTCAGGTAATAGCGAACGAATACTAAAGGCAGAGGTAATATAAAAGGTAGAAGGATTGCCAGCATCTTTCACCCGAATTTTTGCGGAAGGTACACTACCCGGTGGAACCACCCATGCGAACTGCGTTTGGTTGCCCGGTATCCCTCCTAATATCATTGACCAACTGGATCCGTTGTCGGTGCTATATTCTAAGTCAACTGAAGAAACCTGATTGGCTCCCCAAGAAATATTTAAAGTACTGTTTTCAGGAATCTGCTCCCCTCCAACAGGATTGTCAATCACAATTAAATTTGCAGTATTGATGGTCATGGTATGCCCATCTTGACTTCCTCCAAAAAATTTTTCAGGTGCCTCAGAAACAATACCAAATGGTAAAGCACTGCTTACTGAATAAACTAATGGAAAGGATGAATCCGAAATTCGGATTCGATTTTGAAGCCCCAATTGATTGGGTATTGTCCAGGCAAACTGCCCTTGATTCGCAGGTAGCGCAGTAGCTAACAATTGCCAATTGCTACCATTGTCGGTTGACCACTCTACTTCCACAGTGAGGGAATTTATGTTAGCACTCCAGGCAATAACTTGTTGGGTTCCTGCTGCATAAGCATTCCCATTATGAAACGTTAATAATTGTATCGCTTGATTGGCATTAAAACTTGACACTTGCCCATCCTGGGCACCCCCCAAATATTTGTTTGCAATAGCATCTTGCACATAAAAGGGTTGATCATTTACATCCACAATTAAGGGATTTACTAAGTCAGAAATTCTTACAATCCCTTGTACCGTAAGGTTAGAAGGAACCACCCAATCATAATACCCTGCAACCGCAGGGTAGGAACTGATGATATCAGCCCAAGTACTTCCATTATTGCTGGAATATTCAATCCTAACATTGTTTACAAATCCTGAACTCCAACGAATCGTATAAGTAGTACCTACCGGTAACACCTCTGCCCCATTGGGTTGTTGAACTGTAATGGTTTGCCCTAAAATAACAACAGGTAACAAACCAACAATGCCTAACCACAATCCCGAAAGTGACCGAAAACGTAAAAGATATGTAAGTAAAATATTCAGAGGATTGGTAATAAATAGTCTTTAGTTCTGTGGTAAAAGGAAGGTGATTTTAATGCTTTAGATAAAGTAGGCTAAACCTTACCAAACTAGTGGAATCAATTTAAAAACCTGTCTGGTTATATAGGTTATCCCAAGTTGGGATAACCTATATAACGGACAGAAGTTTTCGTATTAAAGCAATTGTTTTAAGTTATCAGGGATTAAAAGTGGGTACGTCCACAACGGAATCCAGTCTGAAAATAACGGCCGTTATCAATACCTGTAAAGTAGTTACCGGTAGAGTTTTGACTAGTACCTGCACTACCACGGTCAGCAGTACGATAGTTATCAGAATAAGAAAAACCCATGGCTGAATTACATCCACGATACATCGCTCCGTATCCACCAGTAATTTGGGTGAATGTTGGACCTGCAGGGTTAGCCCAAGATCCGGTTCCATTGTTTCCTACCCAATATGGAACATCTCCGTTACCATTTGTGGTTGAAAACAACATTCCATTTCCATGATAAAAAGCGGAATCTCCTCTGTACAAACGACCTGGGGTATGGGTAAGTCCAACATACATCTCACAAACGTTAGAAGTTAAATCCATTACTCCAAAATAAGAAGCACCTGATTGCGTACGAGTGGAGTTAGAAGTTGCATGAATACCTACCCGAACAGGACCTGTATTACCATCCCCACCGGTTTTGGTGGCATTAACATCGGTTGAGTTAGCACCTACGGTAGTTATGGTTTCTGTACCATTTTCAGTTCCACTAATTGCGGTTCCTTGTGTGAAAGTAGTGTTACCCCAAGCGTTTTCATTGGAAACAATGTTCAAGAATCGAATCCACGCGCTGCTTTTTCAAACTCTAACTCGGTATGTGGACGTAAGCCTGCCCAATCTGCATAAGCACTTCCGTCTTGCCAGTTCATAAAATTATTCGCACGGTCAGGACGAACTGTAATAAACACACGGGGAACAGAAGGCGATGACCCGATTGTTCCTACCCGAATGGTATAACGGTTTGGATCAGTTGTCGTACCTGTTTGAATATTGAAATTCACCGTGTTAATGTTACCACCTGGCATACGAGTGGTTTGTTGATCGTAAGTTAAAGTATTTAAGAAGTCAACATACTGACCTTGAGAAATTTCATATTTCATCATCCAGAAAGATTTCCATCCACAAGGATAATTTGAATTGTCAGTAGGCCATACTTGCAATAAACCATCGTTGTTATTATCCAATCCTAAGTTACCATGAACTCTGGCTGACATAGAACCTTGGTTATAAGCAAAAATGGTAGTAGAAAAGGCAGTTCCCGTAATTTGAACCGCATTGGAACTACCATCATAAAAGTCGTTAGCAGTATTGCTATTGTCTCCTAAGAAGTAATTTCCTTGTGGAATAAAAACCATTTCCACAGCAAAAACACGTAATTGAGCTGTTAAAGCCTGGGCATCTGTAACAGATTGCTGACCATACAACCAACGTAATTGTTGACCGGTTACACTGAAAGTACCAGTACCCCCAGCTGCACGATAAACAAAAGCACCTGTGTTAATCCCAGCAGCAGGTAAATAACCAGTATTGATGGTAGGAGGAGCAACACGTATGGTGTTCAAAGTACCTGTTCCGTTCACAAAATTTGCAGCATCTAAATGTGCGTGTGTCCAGTTACCAGAACCAATACGGTATTTAACAAATACCCAAGCACCATCCCAGTTGATAGAATCTCTCCAGGAGTTGTTCCAGGATAAATCATATTGAACTTGGATAAAGTTTGCCACGTTATTTAAACCGGCAGTGGTGTTTTGACCTGTTAAGGTCGTGTTTTGAACATTGATGAAGTTTGCGAAAGCCCCTTTCGAAACTAACATCAGCAGGAGAATGGAGGAAATTTGTAAAAGCTTTTTCATACGAAATAAGTTGTAAGTGAATTTGAAATTGCAAAAGGAAATCCCTAAAAACTCTCTTTAATCTAAGAATGGAATTCTCAAATGGATTTACAGTTTAACTCTTTCTATAGCTAAATTAGATAAGGTTTATATATTTCCAAGTATGATACCCCCTATTTGTCAAAATCTTAACATAAACTTCACATAAGACTCCAACTAATGGAAGGAATTGGAATTGTGAATACAGGGATTTTGTTTTTCCATGCTTTGGAAATTTATATACTGTTGATTTCTAATTATTTATGGAACAATGTGACTTATTAAAAATTTTTATTAACCTGTAATCTTACTTATGCAAATATTCTGTACATTCCGCAATGTTACCCTTCTGGATACCACTATTACTAATATCTTATTTAGGAACCTTATTATTAATTGCGAGGCTTACCCAAAAAAAATCAAAACAAACTCAAAGCCCTGCAGATAGTAACCCTTTCTTTTTAGCAGGCAAACAAGTTCCCTGGTACTTAGTTGCTTGGGGTATGATCGGCAATTCCTTATCTGGAGTAACCTTTATTTCTGTACCCGGATTAGTTGGCACACAAGGCATGATTTACCTACAAGTTGTCGCTGGGTATATCTTGGGATACACGGTGATTGCAGGAGTGCTTTTACCGATCTATTACAAAATGTCACTTACTACCATTTATACCTATTTGTTAGAACGCTTAGGGATGAAAGCCTATAAAACTGGATCTTGGTTTTTTATTCTTTCCAGACTGCTCGGAACTTCAGCCCGTTTATTTTTAGTCGCAGATATTTTACAAACGTTCATTTTTCAACATTGGGGAATCCCTTTTAGTATTACGGTTACTTTAACCTTATTGCTAATTCTAGGCTATACCCTTGAAGGAGGAATGGCTACTTTGGTTTGGACAGATGCTCTTCAATCCTTGTTTTTAGTGGGCGCCTTAGTTTTAACCATTTTGTATTTACCCTCTCCAATAGAAGTTCATGCTCATCATCCCGAATGGTTTAGGTGTATAGATGGGAACCTAAACTCCTCTAGCTTTTGGGGGAAACAGTTTTTAGGAGGCGCTTTGATTGCAATTGTAATGACTGGATTAGATCAAGATCAAATGCAAAAAAACCTGATTTGTAAAAATCTAAAAGATGCTCAAAAAAACATGCTGAGTTTCAGTGTAGCCATCGCCATTGTAAATGTGGGCTTTCTGATTTTAGGGGCAGGCTTATATTATTTATCTGCGGTACATCAGATGGATTTGCCTGCTAAAACAGACCACATGTACCCCTATTTGGCTTTGAACTATTTAGGAAAAGAAATACCAATCCTTGCTGCTTTGTTTTTATTAGGATTAACCGCTTCTGCTTATTCCAGTGCTGATGGTGCGTTAACAGCTCTTACTACTTCCTTTTGTATTGATATTTTAGGATTTGAAAGAAAGAGGATAAACAATTCCATAAAAGTTAGAAAATGGGTTCATGCAGGAATGGCTTTGTCATTATGGATTATAATTAATCTATTCTCCCTATTTCAATCTATGGACAAAAACGGACAAGTGATTCATTGGGTGTTAACCTTGGCTACTTATACCTATGGTCCTCTTCTAGGCATGTTTGCATTTGGGTTATTCACCCATCGTAAAGTAAAAGACAATTTCACTCCATGGATTGCTTGTGCTGCCCCCATAATTTGTGTGGGGCTGCAATCGTATGCATCTGCTATTTTACCTGGGTACACGCTCGGCTACGAACTTTTATTAATAAACGCCATACTTGTTTTTTCTGGATTATGGCTTTGTTCAATACCTAAGAATAACCTTTTAGTATAAGATAATTACAGTTGAATCAATTCTGTAGCGTTTACTGATTTTTATCATTTCCAACCCAGAAGAATTCCGTAATTTTGTGATTCATTAAGGTAATGCCCCTCCACAAATAATTCATTGGATCATTTCCTTTGATATAAGCCACATACTCTGTTTTCCTTGTGAATCAAACCCGTCGTTTATTAGCAATCTCCATTTCTGCTGGATTAATTATGTTTTGTTTAGGCTATCTGGTTTCAGATTGGGTAGAAAACAAATCTAAAAAAACACCCCATTCAAACAATGTTATTACAGATACAAGTCACTACACCCGCAACAACCCTGGAGATATTGGGGATAAAGAACTAAACAGGTTTATTAATCCCTTGTTGGATTGTGAAGGCAATTTTGGTGAAATAGGTCCTTCCTTTATTGATGGATTAAAAAGTAAAATCGCCGAACTACAAAAAACGCCTGGCATCACCAGCTTATCTGTTTATTTCCGACAACTCAACGATGGTAGATGGGTCGGTATAAATGAGAATGAGCAATATATCCCAGCAAGTTTATTAAAAGTTCCGCTAATGATTGCTGCTTACAGATTCATTGAAATTCATCCTGAAAAGATAAATGTAAAATACCCTTTTGATGATAAAATTCCTGCCCCCTATCCCAATAGAATTCTAGGTTCCAAAGCCTTGATTAAAGGAAATTTTTATACAATTCAAGAATTGATAAATTACATGATTATATACTCGGATAATAATGCAGCCTCCATACTCCAAAACGCAATCGACCCTGAAGTTCTAAAACATGTGTTCAAAGACCTAGGCCTTAAAAGTGTTGATGAAGTGCCTGGTATATATGGCATAAGCGCATTAGGATACGCAACGTTTCTACGTATACTATTTAATGCTACCTATTTAAATCGAACACATTCTGCTCAAGCATTAGAATTAATGTCGAAAGTTGAATATAAAAATGCTCTAGTAGCCGGACTTCCCCCGAATACAACGATCTCTCACAAATTCGGGGAAAGAGAATCAGATGTAGGCAGACAATTACATGATTGTGGAATCATTTATAGAAATGGCGCCATTGGAGATTACCTTTTGTGCATTATGGTTAAAGGAGATACTTATCCTAAGATGGAAAAAATTATCGCAGAAATCTCTAAATATGTTTATGATAATTCTAGTTCAAGTGTTATCACCCCTCATTTGAAATAATTAATATTTCACCTTTTTTCATAACTTCCGGAACTTTTTAGCAAATCATTGCTTTAAGGTTGTACTTCCTTTTCGGCAATTTCAATGTCAATCCTGCCCGGCTCTCTTTTATCTCAAGTAAATTTTCCAAGCGACCTTAGAAAACTTCCGGAAGAGGATTTAATTCAATTCTGTGCCGAACTACGTGCCTATATTGTGGAACATGTTTCCATTTATGGTGGTCACTTTGGCGCAAGTCTTGGCGTGGTAGAGCTAACAACCGCTATTCATTATGCCTATCAAACCCCTTATGATCAACTTATCTGGGATGTAGGCCATCAAGCTTACGGACATAAACTTATTACAGGGAGAAGAGATCGTTTTATCACAAATCGCGTGTATGGCGGACTTAGTGGTTTTCCGAAACGTAGCGAATCTGAATATGACACCTTCGGAGTAGGTCACTCATCCACTTCTATATCCGCAGGATTGGGAATGGCTGTAGCCAGTAGATATAAAGGAGAAAAGAACCGCCAAATTGTAGCCGTAATCGGAGACGGAGCCATGACCGCTGGAATGGCCTTTGAAGCTTTAAATCATGCAGGAACAGAAAATGCCAACCTACTTGTTGTGCTGAACGATAACTGCATGTCTATTGACCCAAATGTTGGTGCTTTGAAGGAATATTTAACAGACATTACCACTTCAAAAACCTATAACAAGGTACGAGATGAAGTATGGAATCTGTTAGGTAAGATCTCCAAGTTCGGCCCCAATGCGCAAGCAATTGTTTCTAAACTCGAAGATGGCTTAAAAGCTACAATGTCGCGCCCGGGTATGCTTTTCGAAGCCCTAAACTTCAGATACTTTGGTCCAGTAGATGGACATGATGTAAATCATCTCATCCGAATTTTTAGAGACCTTCAACATATTCCCGGACCCAAAATATTACATTGTGTTACGGTTAAAGGGAAAGGTTTTGCTCCCGCCGAAAAAGACCAGACCCTTTGGCATGCCCCTAGTTTTAATTTTGATAAAGTAACCGGTAAAGCTTTTGAAAAACCTGTTTCGGGTCCTAAACCTCCAAGGTATCAAGATGTATTTGGACATTCTCTCGTAGAACTGGCGCGTAAGAATGATAGAATTATGGGGATTACCCCTGCTATGCCCTCTGGGTCAAGTTTAAATATCATGCTCAAAGAAATGCCAGATAGAGCATTTGATGTAGGGATTGCAGAACAACATGCGGTTACTTTTTCAGCAGGCTTAGCAACACAAGGATTAATCCCTTTTTGTAATATTTATTCTTCCTTCATGCAAAGAGCCTATGATCAGGTGGTGCATGATGTTGCCTTGCAAAATTTACATGTGGTATTTTGCTTGGATCGAGCAGGTATGGCAGGAGCCGATGGCCCTACGCATCACGGTTCTTATGACTTTTCCTATATGCGCTGTTTGCCGAATATGGTCATCGCATCACCGATGAATGAACAAGAATTGCGAAACCTCATGTTCACCGCTGCAGAACATCATCAAGGGCCTTTCACCATTCGATATCCGCGTGGAAATGGAGTAATGCTAGACTGGAAAACCCCCTTCGAAATTGCCCCAGTGGGAACTGGCCGAAAATTGAAATCAGGAAATCAATTAGCCATACTTTCTATCGGCCCCATCGGGAACTTAGCCACTCAAGCAATTGGAGAATTGGAAAAAGAAGGATTCAGCGTCGCACATTATGATTTGCGATATCTTAAACCTTTAGACCCCTCACTTTTGCACGAAGTATTTCAATCTTTCTCTAAAGTACTTACCCTAGAAGATGCGGCCCTACAAGGAGGTATGGGGAGTGCTGTTCTGGAATTTATGGCCGACCATGGCTATAGGTCATTGGTGCGTAGATTGGGAATACCCGACCGTTGGGTTGAACATGGAACCCAAGAAGAATTGTATAAAGAATGTGATTACGATACCGCCGGAATTATCCATGCTGCTCGTGAATTTATTCTTTTACCCAGTAGTTTAATTCCCCATAATTAATAAACTTGTTATATATTATACTTGTTATATTATATATACGTTTATTTAATCCCCATAAATCTTCCCTATATCTTTCCGATAAAAAGCGCCATCAAATTTAATTTTTTTAGCGGTTTCTTGGCTAAGTATAGAGGCCTCTTCTATAGTCTTCCCTATTGCCGTAACGGAAACAACCCTACCTCCAGAGGTAACTTTTTGATCTCCCTTTTGGGTAACCCCACTACAAAATAATTGAACCCCTGCAGGCATATCGTTTGGCCATTCTATTTCTAAACCACTTTTGTAAGCACCGGGATACCCAGCACTAGCCACTACAGTAGTAATTGCGCAATTTGGCCTTACCTGTATTTCAGTTTTGCTCAACTCCCCCTTTGCTGCCTCCAATAATATAGGCAGGAAATCCTCCGCAATCCTTGGAAAAACAACTTGCGTCTCAGGATCACCCATTCTTACATTATATTCTACCACAGAAGCCTGGTCCCCATCAACCATTAATCCAATAAATATAAACCCCCGATAGTCAATCCCATCTTTCTGTAATCCAAGAATGGTAGGTTCAATAACTTTATTTATAATATACTTTTTTACATTTTCCGTATAAAACGGTACAGGTGAAATTGCTCCCATCCCACCGGTATTGGGCCCTTGTTGATTCTCCCCTACGCGTTTATAATCCATAGCCTCCGGCAGTACACAATATCGCTTGCCATCTGTTAAAACAAAAACGGAAACTTCCCGACCTTTTAGAAATCCCTCAACAACAATCTGATCCCCTGCAGCACCAAATACATTTCCCTCCCATAACTGCCTCAAAGCTTGCCGAGCCTCCTCTCTTTTCATAGCAACTGTAACCCCCTTGCCTGCAGCCAAACCATCCGCCTTAATAACAATGGGTAAAGGATGCTGTTCAATATATGCCTCTGCTTCTAAACGCTCCTGACGAGTAAAGACCTTGGAGGTAGCCGTTGGAATTTGATGCCGCTCCATAAAAGTTTTTGCAAATGCCTTACTCCCTTCTAATCTGGCACCGGATTGATTAGGACCTAATACTAATACGCCCTCCTTCTGCAAATAATCCACATATCCCTTCACCAACCCATCCTCGGACCCCAATAAAACAAAATCAACATGCAAGGATACAATCCAATCTAAAACGTCAATGGACTCAGGTTTAGGAATATTCCAGTTATTCGTACCCGCATTTCCTGGCCAAACACTTAGCTGGGTAACCATGGGAGATTTGGAAATATAATAAGCTAAACAGTGTTCTCGGGCTCCAGAGCCTAATATAAAAATATGCATGGCACAAATTTACAGGGTTCAAACATATTCCAATTTATTCGACTTCCTCCTAAGGGTTACTTACCTTTGTTTTGATTTACCCAACGCATGATTTATACCGCAGCAAATAAAATTCTTACCGACTCGCATCATATTCTCAAGACCGTTAATAGACTGCGTTTTAAAGGGAAGAAAATTGTCTTTACCAACGGATGTTTTGATATCCTCCATAAAGGACATGTAGAATATTTAGAAGCAGCCAAAAACTTAGGCGACTTTTTATGGGTTGGCATTAATACCGACGATTCAATTTCACGATTGAAAGGTCCTGAACGCCCGCTTGTGTCTTTAGAGGGAAGAATGCGCGTACTGGCCGCCTTGGAATCTGTAGATTGGATCATTCCTTTTTCTCAAGACACTCCGGCTGAATTAATTGATCTGATTGTTCCAGATGTATTGGTGAAAGGAGATGATTACACCCCTGACACAATTGTGGGTGCAAGTACCGTCATAGCTAATGGAGGTCAGGTAATTACGATTCCGCTCACGCCTGGGTTTTCTACAACCCAATTGGTAAATAAAATTAAAGGTATTATATGAAAAAGATTGTCCTAGAATATGATACTATTAAGTTGACCAGTGACTTATCAGCTGGAATAGATATTTCTATCCCCCTAGATTTTTATGGAAATCAACCCAATACGTATGGGGTTCCGTATGCTTCTGCTCAAGCTTTTCAAGCAGGTGAATTTATTGGTGATGTAAGAAAAGGGGGATCCTGCAATTTTGAAGTTTATTCATTTATTCCACATTGTAATGGAACCCATACCGAAGGGATAGGTCATCTAACTGCTGAAAGAATACAGGTTCCCTTACTTTTTAATCCCCTAATTGTTCCGGCAGTATTAATTACCCTAACTCCCGTTTCTGGGACGAATACCCATGAAACTTATACCCCGAACCCTAATCCTGAAGATTGGATCATTACACTTTCTAGTTTACAATCTGCGCTTGAAAGAATCCTTCCCGAATGTGAGGCGTTAATAATCCGTACGTTACCCAATCCTTTGGAAAAAAAATATTGGGATTATGCAGAAAAACCTTCCCCCTATTTTTCTCATGAAGCGATGCAATCCCTATCTAATACTGGACTTAAGCACCTTCTCGTAGATTTTCCTTCTATTGATCGATTGTGGGATGAGGGCCTTCTATCCAACCATAGAATCTGGTTTCAATTACCTGAAAAGGGACATGAAACGCCTCGTCAAATTTCCCAACGAACCATTACAGAAATGGTTTATATTCCAGAAGAAGCAGAGGATGGCAACTATTTGTTGTCGTTACAAACTGCTTCTTTTATTGCGGATGCAACACCCTCCAGACCTGTTATCTTTCCTGTTCATAGCATTACTCCTTCAGAACCATGAATCTGAAATCATTTACTACTGATGCCTCCTATGCCTCTGAAGCAGATCTTCAAGACCCCCTGAAAGCATTTAGAGACAAGTTTCATCATCCTAAACTAAACGGAAAGTCAGTTATTTATTTATGCGGAAACTCCCTAGGGTTACAACCTCTTCAAACCGCTAGTTATATTCAGGAAGAATTAGAAGACTGGGCAAAACTAGGAGTAGAAGGGCATTTTGAGGCTAGGCATCCTTGGTTGCCTTACCATACCTTTTTAACTGAGCCCGGAGCTACTTTGGTAGGTGCCCTTCCCGAAGAAATTGTTCACATGAACCACCTAACCGTTAACCTGCATCTGTTAATGGTTTCTTTTTATCAACCTACCCCTGAAAGACCTTGTATTCTCATTGAAAAAGGAGCCTTCCCTTCTGACCAATACGCTGTTGCTTCTCAACTCAGATTTCATGGATTTGACCCCAAAACCCATTTATTAGAATTAGGGCCCAGACCTGGAGAAAATTGCCTTAGAACTGAAGATATTGAAGCATACCTAGCACAGGAAGGACATAGAATTGCCTTGGTGTTATGGGGCGGAATAAATTATTACACAGGAGAGTTTTTTGATCTTAAAAGGATTACGCAGGCAGCACATGCAGCAGGCGCTAAGATTGGATTTGATCTTGCCCATGCGGCAGGAAATGTAGAACTAAATCTGCATGATTCTGCTGCTGATTTTGCTGCCTGGTGCACTTATAAGTATTTGAATGGAGGCCCTGGTGGAGTGGGCGGTGTGTTCATTCATCAGCGTCACTTAGGCAAATCAGAAATTCCTAGATTTGAGGGATGGTGGGGACATACGGTAGAAACCCGATTTAAAATGGGCCCTACTTTTGAGCCTATGAAAACTGCTGAAGCATGGCAATTGAGCAATGCCCCAGTTCTTTCGATGGCTGCCCTTAGAGCCTCCTACCAATTGTTTATGGAAGCAGGAATGCCTGCATTATTGAATAAGAGCAAACAACTTACGGCCTACCTGGAATTTCTATTGTTAACCGCTAAAGAATCTAAGGGTTTACCCATTGAAATTATAACACCTAAAGAACCGCAAAGAAGAGGTTGTCAACTATCCATCAGAACCCCAGAAGATAGAGGTGAACAATGGTTTCATCAATTAACCCAACAAGGCGTTATCGCCGATTGGCGATTCCCGGATGTGATTAGAGTTGCCCCTGTGCCTTTGTATAATACTTTTACAGATGTATATCGGTTTGCAAATCTATTAATTGATATAATAACTAAAGATATTAATTCCTCTTTGTAAAATCCTTCCCTCAATTGTTACTTTTACTAACATTTAAACCTCAATTCTGATGAAAAATGAACAACCTGTGGTCTTAATTGGAGCGGGTTTGTCTGGCTCCTTGTTAGCCATCTTTTTATCCCGCCGAGGATATAAAGTAAACCTGTATGAGCGCAGACCAGATATGCGTAAGCATTCCCTAAGTGCCGGACGTTCGATTAACCTGGCCCTATCTGAAAGAGGCATCCATGCGCTTAAAGCAGTAGGAATGTTGGATGAAATCATGGAACTCGCTATCCCCATGAAAGGAAGAATGATTCATGGAAAAGATAGTAGTCTTAGTTTTCAACCTTACGGAATAAAAGAAAATGAAGTAATCTGGTCTGTATCACGTGGAGAATTAAATAAAAAACTGATGGACCTTGCTTCACTCCAACCCGGAGTGGAAATCTTCTTTACCCATAAATGCACGGGTATTGATTTGACTTCCGGAACGGTACATCTGGAAAACCCGAATGGAGAAGCTGTTAACGTTACCGGGCAAACCGTGATCGGAACGGATGGTTCAGCTTCTGCTTTAAGAATGGATATGATGAAAGCCGGACGATTTAATTATTCTCAATCTTATTTAGAACATGGTTATAAAGAGTTAACGATTCCCGCTCTGCCGGATGGAGGATTTCAATTAGAAAAAAATGCATTACATATTTGGCCAAGAGGTTCGTTTATGATGATCGCATTACCCAATCCAGATGGTACTTTTACTTGTACTTTGTTCTTCCCTTATTCAGGTACCCATGGCTTTGATGATTTAAATACGGAAGAGAAGGTACTTGCATTTTTCTCCAGTGAATTTCCAGATGCTGTTCCTTTAATGCCAAACTTAACGCAAGAGTTCTTTCATAACCCTACCGCAAGTTTGATGACGGTTAAATCCGAGCCCTGGAATTATGAAGATAAGGTTGTGCTGTTAGGAGATGCTGCCCATGCAGTTGTTCCTTTCTTTGGACAAGGTATGAATTGCTCCTTTGAAGATTGTGTTGAATTAGATCAATGGATAGAAAAACATCCAAACAATTGGTTGGAATGTTTTCAAGCATTTAGTAAATCCCGGAAACCGAATGCAGATGCAATTGCGAATATGGCTCTTGAAAATTTTATCGAAATGCGGGATAAGGTTGCTCATCCTGAATTTTTGCTCAGGAAAAAAGTTGAACAACAACTGGAACAAAGATATCCTCAACATTTTATTTCCCGATATGCCTTGGTTTCCTTTAGCACCATTCCATATCATATTGCCCAAGAAAAAGGAGCAGTACAAGATCGCTTATTGGATCAGCTTTGTGCCAATATTACAGAGGTGAGTCAGGTAAATTGGGAAATTGCAGACCAATGGTTTCAAGGCATAAATTAATTACGATTAGCTTCCTATGCCTAATTGGGTATCTCCTCAATAGTTGCAATTTATCAGGAGACCCCCATGCTGAAGCATCGCCCATTCTACTCCGTTTAGAAGGCTTTCGAAGTTGGATGTCCATTACCTATCCAGAATTTCAAGGGATTGGATTACGGTATCAACCCGTATCAGGGGAAAAAATCCCGTATCCTTCCTGGAAAAAAGTAAGAGGTGTTAGTCGTATGTTTTATACGAATACCCATATACCTTCAGATAGTATTGCTCCAATGGTTTCGGTATATTTACTAACCTTCAGTAATCAAAGATTTGCCCGACAAACCTTTGATCTTTATTGTCGAGAAAAAGAAATTCAAAAAGAAAAATTGGTTAACCCCCCTTGTTTTTTGTGGACATATAAAAACTACTTAGTTCAATTAGAAGCATCAGATGGTTTTACCAATAAACAATGGGAAGAATTAATTTTAGCCTTACGCGCGCAATTACAACCCCTTGAGAAACCCATCGCGTTTACTTGTAGGATAAATTAATCTGAGCCAATAATGTATAATATTTTATTATATTGTATGATTTAATATTATATTTTAATTTATCAAATCTGCGTATCCAAAGAAGGACGGGAGTAGTCGGGCAAATTAAAGCCTGGAAAAATCTCAGGTAATTTGTCCCACCATTGTTGAGGAGGTTTTGTAAAATCTATATCCGGTTGTTGAATTGGTGAACCTTGAACAGCCCCGAAACATTTAATCGGAAACCCTAATTGAATTTCGGATTCTTCAAAAAAAATCTCTTGGTCTTTTTCACCGCCTGTTTGCGTACTTGTAGCAATCAGCGGCCAATATCCTTCTTCTAAATTTCTATTTAAAATATCCAATGCCCGAGTATGTTCTGATAAGGCATACAATTTTCCTATAAGTTTTAATTGGGATAAGATTTCTTTTGCTAGGGGTAAAAAACCATGACGGGGTAAATCTTTCGGATATACAATTGCTGGTGTTGAATTCGGAATAGCAACCATTAAACAAATTGCCGCACCTTCTTCCCTACTGATCATATACCGTTGAATATCCTCAGGAAAAGCTATGGGTTGCTTTTTTTGCAAGCGAAACAAAAATGCTTCACTTAAACTTCCTGCTGAAAACAAAACATTGGCAAATCTGCTGGTGCTTACTGGAAACCGATTGACATACCCAAACAGGATTTTTTCTAGTAATCGCTTTGATGCGCCCATTAAACTTAAGGGATCTGCAGCTTTATCGGTAGAAACGATAAAAACATTTTGCAAGTCACCTGCCCTTGAAGATAAGGCTTCTAAAAATTGGGTATGTGAAGTAACATTGGTGAACAACATCGCCTGTGCCGACCAAGGATCTCGCTCCGCTCGAACATGCTTTCGAGCAGCAAAACTAGCCACATAATCTAAAGTAGGCTGACACCGCAACCAATCCGCAAACCAAGGGTCACCCAATCCTATGGAATACGTTCGTAATCCCCTTAAGAAATCAGCCGGATATTGGTTGCGTAAATCCCGCACCAATTCTGCCAATCGGTTTTCGTCTGGATCCACAATTGAAACATACTCGGGTTGAAACGAAAACAGTTGTTCAATAAAAGCTGCACCAATACTACCAGCTCCTCCTGCCACTAACCATCTGGAACCACGTATTTTATTTGCCAACCTTGGCTTTTGAAACTCGTATTCCGACAAAATTTGTACAGAATCACTTCCTCTCAGGTTTTCAAGAATGGCTGCAGTGTTTAAGCAAAACATATCTGCCAAATTAATCTATCCTACCTTTAGATTAACCAAAAAAAAGCGACAGGTGTTTTCCTGTCGCTTTCCTGATTTTAGGATAAACTTACGCTTTATCCTCTTTTACTTCTTCATAATCTACATCATCCACTTTGCCTTCTTTAGGATTTGCATCTCCGGCAGGTTGGTTTTCCTGAGCAGTAAACTGCTGTTCAGCACCCGCTTGTGCTTGATACAACTCTTGCGAAGCCGCATTCCAGGCAGCGTTTAAGGCAGCTAAAGATGCATCAATTCTAGGTAAATCTCTTTGTTGGTGGGCTTCTTTTAATTCCTTTAAAGCTCCTTCAATTGAAGATTTATGATTTTCAGAAAGTTTAGCGCCGAATTCAGTAAGTTGCTTTTCTGTAGTAAAGATTAAGGTATCTGCTTGATTTAACTTTTCAGCTTCCTCCTTACGCTTATTATCTGCCTCCGCATTAAGTTCAGCTTCCTTACGCATCTTTTCAACTTCTGCATCACTTAATCCAGTGGAAGCTTCGATGCGTATATTTTGAACTTTTTGGGTAGCCTTATCTTTTGCCGTTACACTTAAAATACCGTTAGCATCAATATCGAAAGTTACTTCCACTTGAGGTACTCCTCTAGGTGCTGGGGGAATACCATCCAAATGGAATCGACCTAAAGTACGATTGTCAGCTGCCATAGGTCTTTCTCCTTGTAGCACATGAATTTCAACCGAAGGTTGGTTATCCGATGCGGTGGAAAACACTTCTGTTTTACGCGTTGGAATGGTGGTGTTTGAATCAATTAACCGAGTCATCACCCCGCCCATAGTTTCAATACCTAAAGACAAAGGCGTAACATCTAACAATACGATCCCTTTTACATCCCCTGATAATACTCCCCCTTGAATGGCAGCGCCAATCGCTACTACTTCATCAGGATTCACCGACTTGTTTGGTGCCTTACCAAAAAAGTCTTTCACCATATCCTGAACCTTAGGAATACGGGTAGAACCACCGACTAGAATCACTTCATTCACATCATTGATAGAGAGCTTGGCATCTTTAAGAGCACTTTTACAAGGCTCCATACAACGCTTAAAAAGATCCTCTGCCAATTGTTCAAACTTAGCACGGGTCAAGGTCAACTCTAAGTTCTTAGGACCTTGATCTGTCATAGTGATGTAGGGTAAATTGATTTCGGCTTGAGTTTGATTAGATAACTCAATCTTAGCATTCTCTGCCGCTTCTTTCAGACGTTGAAGGGTTCTAGGGTCTTTGCGAAGGTCAATGTTTTCTTTTTTGTTAAACTCATCCGCCATCCAATCAATGATTTTACGGTCGAAATCATCTCCCCCTAAATGGGTATCTCCATTTGTAGATAATACCTCAAATACACCATCCCCTAATTCTAAAATGGATATATCAAAGGTTCCTCCGCCTAAGTCGAAAACAGCAATCTTCATGCTTTTGTTCTGCTTGTCTAAGCCGTACGCAAGTGCGGCGGCAGTAGGCTCATTAACGATACGTTTAACCTCTAAACCAGCAATTTCACCTGCCTCTTTGGTAGCCTGGCGCTGTGCATCATTAAAATAAGCTGGAACAGTGATAACTGCTTCTTTTACCTCATATCCTAAATAATCTTCTGCTGCCTTCTTCAACTTCTGCAATACCATAGCAGAAAGTTCCTGAGGAGTAAAAATGCGATCTGAAATTTTCACGCGGGCAGTATTATTATCGCCCCGAATTACTTCATAAGTAACATCTTTAATTTCACTTTTCACCTCATCATAGTTACGACCCATAAATCGTTTGATGGATGCAATGGTATGTTTAGGATTTGCCATCGCTTGACGCTTGGCCTGATCCCCAATTTTACGTTCTCCTTTTCCGTCATCTGTAAACGCTACTACAGATGGGGTAGTGCGCTTTCCTTCCTGATTGACAATCACCACCGGCTCATTCCCCTCCATTACAGATACACATGAGTTGGTTGTGCCTAAGTCAATTCCAATAATTTTTCCCATAACTTTTCTATTTATTACTTTAAAGCCTTAAACCTACTTAAAGCCTCCGCCCTGCAAACAAGCCCAATGCCACCCTACCTCTATTGGCAGGTTAAACTAAAAAACACTGATTATCAATATACTACAAAAAAACAAAACCCTGTTTATCTAGACAGGCACCCTGCCATACTGTCAGTTAGGTGATTTGCAGGCCGTAGCTGGCCTAGGAGTATTGTTTAATCCCAACAAATACATTGAACAGGGACTTAAATCATAAAAAGCCTCCCCCTCTGAATAAGAGCCCAAAATTCCTAATCCTCCCTTGATGTTCGAATATTCTAAAAAACTTGTGGATAAAGAAGAAGTATTTGCACTTGCTGCATCCATATAGGTTTGAAGGAAAGTATCCACCGCAGTTACATGCACGCGAAAAGACCGATTAAGTCTGGCAACCTCGGGTTGTTGAACGATCTGTGGAGTATCAATAATAGTATAATAATTTGGGAAGGGAGAATACGACATCTTTCCTTTAAAAAAAGCATATCCAATTCCGTTTTTAAGGTCGAAACATTGGGAATTAGCATCTGCAGTACAAATAGAATAATTACTAGAATTTGCAAACCAGGTTTCTGCTCTGGGCACCCCATTTTCAAAGAAATTTAAGGTCATCCTTACTTCATATCCTTTTGCGTATTGGCTTTTTCTAATATAAAGTTTAAAGCTCTTTTCAATTTCTAAAGGATAGTTCCGCATATTTAATCCTCCTTGCGTGTAGGTAGGAGTAATAGGCTGAATAACTGCAGGTCTAAAGGGAACCGTGGTATAAGCAGATACCGACGCACCAGGATCTTCTAAATAATTAACCTGTAACTGATAACGGCTACCTGGCACAATATCTAATTCCGCATCGGTAATTTTAAACACCCTCATTCCCGCAGTAAAGGTTCCACTCGAACGAGTTAATACTGTATCCCGAAGGGTTAGCCCATTCAAATAAACCTGCACCTGAGAAGAGTTTAAGCTCACATCCTGGGTAGAAGCATAATTAATCGCGTTGGTTTCAGTAGTGAATACTTTGGATATACGTATGTATTGTTCTGTTGCATCAGGATTCAATACTCCATAAACAATCAAAATATTTTTGGCCGGCGCATTTAATTCTACCTCATTATTGCAGGAAAGAGATACCAGTAAAAACAATAACCCGATTCCTTTTAGTGTAAGCTTCATGCATCTAAGATACCACAGGTTCTAGTAAACCTCAAAATCCAGTTATCCTCAATTCGTCAGACTGCCATTTTCTGGGAAGCCCGAATCAGTTCAACCCTTTGTTCTTGAATCTGGGGATTTCCTAAATATTCGTCATAGGTTACTTGACGATCTATAAAACCGCCTGGAAATAATTCAATAATCCGATTACATACGGTTTGCATAAAGGTATGATCGTGGGTAGTAAGTAATACGTTTCCTTTAAAATCTACCAATGCATTATTAAATGCGGTAATAGACTCCAAATCCAAGTGATTGGTGGGTTCATCCAAGAGCAATAAATTGGGAGAAGTCAACATCAATCGGGAAAGCATACATCTCACTTTTTCCCCACCCGAAAGTACTGATGTTTTTTTCAATGATTCCTCTCCCGAAAACAACATCTTACCTAAAAATCCTCGAATAAAGGTTTCATCCTTATCGGTTGAAAATTGACGTAACCAATCTATTAAGTTTAAATCGGATTGAAAATAATGTGCATTTTCATTAGGAAGATATGCCTTACGTATGGTTACTCCCCATTTATACTCTCCTGTATCCGGGGCAGTTTCTTCAGTCAATACCTTAAACAAAGTTGAAATCGCTAAGGGATGATGCGTAATAAATCCTACTTTATCCCCTTTTTGAAGCGAAAAATTTAACCCCGAAAACACCCATTCCCCTTCTACTTTAGCGCTTAAGTTTTGTACGGTTAATATTTGATCCCCTGGTTCACGTTCAGGTTTAAAGATAATTGCGGGGTACTTACGATTCGAAGGTCGAATTTCTTCAATGTTAATTTTTTCTAATGCCTTTTTACGACTTGTAGCTTGTTTAGATTTAGAGGCATTTGCACTAAACCGAGCTATGAAATCTAATAACTCTTTACGTTTATCTTCTAATTTTCGATTCTGATCAGACCTTTGTCGCAAAGCCAATTGACTTGATTCATACCAAAAGGTATAATTACCAGTATAGATAGATATTTTCCCAAAATCAATGTCTGCCACGTGTGTACATACAGAATCCAGAAAGTGACGATCATGGGATACTACAATAACTGTATTGGGGAAATCTGCTAAAAAATCTTCCAGCCAAGAAATGGTTTTAACGTCCAGATCATTGGTTGGCTCATCTAATAACAATATGTCGGGGCCTCCGAATAAGGCTTGCGCCAATAAAACTTTAACTTTTTCCGGACCGGATAACTCTTTCAACTGCCGATAATGTAGCGCTTCTCCAATCCCTAGGTTGGACAATAACATGGCTGCATCCGATTCGGCATTCCATCCATTCATCTCCGCAAAGTCTGCTTCTAATTGTGCTAAACGTTCCCCATCTTCTACAGAAAATTCCGGCTTCGCATACAATACTTCTTTTTCCTGCATGATGGCCCATAATTTTTGATGCCCTCGAATTACAGTTTCTAAAACAGGAGATTCATCAAACTCAAAATGGTTTTGTTTTAATACCGCCATTCGAGCTCCCTTATCTATACTTACATTTCCTGTGGTCGGCTCAATTTCATTAGAAATAATTTTTAATAGAGTGGATTTACCCGCCCCATTTGCCCCAATGATTCCGTAACAATTTCCGGGTGTAAATTTTAAGTTTACTTCTTCAAATAAAACTCGTTTGCCGTATCGCAGCGAAAGATTGGAAACTGTAATCATGTGCTAAAATTGAGCACAAAGATACTGAAAAGAAGGGCGAATCCTTTCCCACAGATCAGGATTCGGCAAAAATTATAAGCTTCACTGACAGAAGCATAAATCCCTTGATTTTTTAATTACTTGCATCTAAAAATTTTGAGTATTCAATCGCTACCCTTACTTGAACAAAAAAAAGATCTTTTCCGAATCTATCTATTATATCTTTATATTATTTTATACTATTAATAATATAAGAAATATTATTTAATAATATACTATCTAAATATAACTAATTTTCCAAAACCATTGGTAAAAAGATCACCCATATTTCCAACCTCACGAGCTGAAGGCTGAGACCCGTCAGCATATTTTACTTTAACCTTATACAAATAAACTCCATTGGCTAATCGGTCACCATAATCATCCGTGCCATCCCATTCCAAAGTGCTAAGGTTTTGTCCGATATGTATATCTCCCCAGGCTCTTAAATCTAATTGCCGAACTAACCGTCCAGAAATAGTATAAATATCTACCCGAAAAATTGAAGGTAGCTCATCTCCTGTTAACGTAAAAACAAACTGGGTTCGGGTCGAAAACGGATTGGGATAATTAAACACAGGCGTTAAGGTTCGTGCAGTAATTACTTCTAGTTTAACCTCCAAAGGTTCTTCTCCAGAAGGGTTTCCTAACCGGTCATACCCCATGGCTCTGAAGGTATATAGCCCATCTGGTAATGGCCCCGGATAATAATATAATCGTGCTTGATTTTTGTTGTTCTGCGCAGGTTCAAAACGAACCTGAGGATTTCCAGGCAATAGCACCAATGAATCTGAACCCCCAACCCCTTCCCAAGATAAACGAAAACAACCAATACTGTCTAAAATAAATCTATCATTATCATCCTTTACCTGAACCATTATTTCCGGCGTAGGAGAAACAACTTCACCTGTATGAATATTTCTTCCATCTACTTTAACTTCTAATACTGGATTTACTTTATCCCCAACTACCTGTATCGGATAATATAAAAGGTTATTAAATGCATATAATTCCGGTTGATCCTGATTCGGGTTTACCTCAATAATTAAAGTATGTTGACCCGGAATACCTTGTGATGGAAAGGTAAAATCAACTAAAATACTATTTTGTGCTTCTAAAGGGGCATATCGTTTTTGACCTAAAAACTGTAAACTTTGTTGATTTACCAATAGCTGAAACCTAACCAATATACTATCCATTGCCTGAGGGGTTGGGTTTTTGATAGATAAAGAAACTTTGATTTCTTCCCCCTCGGGAGCAGGCTGTGGAGTTATCTTAAAAAATCCTGCAGGATTTACAATTGCATCCCCAGGTGAAATAAATCTAGCTTCCCAAATTCGAGGTTGAGGGGGAGTAACTACAATTTCATCTTTTACCTTAACCTGAAAATGGATATTGGGATATAATGTTGCGGATAAATTAGAAAGGGCAACCGTAGTAAAGCTTGAAGGCTGCACTATGGTTATCAAGGAATCATTTCCACTTCTATTTTTTGCCCAAACTTCATAAACCAAACTATCGGATGGCTCTGAAAGCTCTGGATAGAAATTAGCTTGTTGCCAGCTTTTTGCAGGACCAATTGGAGGACCTTTGATTTCTCCATACCCCTGAATTCCAGTTAAAAGGGTATCCAGCTCGAGATATATCCCAATATTAGGTTGTAGGATTTCTTTTCCTACTCCGCCTTTTTTACCAAATAATATATAAGGCTTATTATCTAAAAGGTTACGAATTTGAAGACCTCCTAACGATTCAATTGCTTGATAGGCGCTTTCGCCTGCAGGGTCATTAGCCCAACTGGCAATTCTGGGATTATGTTGGGAACAGATTAAACCCCAATCTCCAGTAGGGATTTGTTGAATTGCTTGCGCCAAAGCCCCTAAACTACTGGGCATGGGAAACCATTTCCAGTTACCATATAGAGGATCTGAAATTTCTAAACGTAAGCGATCCGCTGAAATCTGAGCTAACCATACCCCATTAAAAACCGTAGCTTGATTATCATTATTACTCACTTTTATCCCATCCCACAACATTCTAGCGGTTCCTGAACTTGGGGTTTGAACCGTCAATTGGGCTTGCCTAGAAGTAAATGCCCATTGTTCATTGGGGATTTGGGGAATCAACCCAGAAATTTCATTTTGTAAATACTGTGGAATACGTGCTTGCGACCAACCTGACTGCCCATTCAAATACCGAAAAGAGGCATCAGTCCAGCCAGCTTGGGGTTCATCGGTTAATCGCACTCTCCAATAATAGACTTGATTTTCCTGGAGGGTGAGCGGTACTTGCCAACAATTCAATACTGCCTGCCCTGTTAAATTTCCGGAGGATAAGATGGATGGGGAAGAAAAATCTGATGCGGTATCTATTTCGTAGGTATAGTTAATATCACTTCTAGCACTCATTTGATAGGCAGATGCGCAGAGTTCAACGGTGGAATTACCAACAATGGCAAAGTTCAGAGGATATAAAATAGCCGGAGTTTGGCGACTTAATACTTTGTTTAAGGTTGAGGTATTGTTTAAATAATTTGCATCATTTAATTGTTGACTACTATCTGCCCAAAGGGTAAAAGTGCTCAGGCCTGCCAGGCGATCATCCCCAGGACGAAAAGAAATCAAGCATGTATCAATATTATAAACGGGTTTATTAAATTTTCGACCATAGGTACGTGCTTGTCCCTGAAAGATTCCACTTTGAGGAGTTTGAATTAAAGTAAGCGGTATAGAATCGGCTGTTGCTCTTCCCAGATTTCTGATGGTTGCAGATAATGTAACAGAATCTTGGGGAGAAAATGGATCTGGGGTAAACCTCCAATTTCCAGCATTAATTTCATAATCAGGTTTTTCAGGATAGGCCAGTACCATCGCTGGATCTCCTTGCAAACATATCTGCCAGGCATGGTTTCGAATCGTAGGACAGGAAGGAACTTGAACACATTGGGTTTCCACAAATCTCCGAATGGCTTCTTGCATAGCTGGCCCTATAGGTTTGCCAATTGAATCTCGTAAAACAACTTCATGAAAAGATTTCATATACTCCCCCATCACGATTAAGGAACCCAAGGAAGTAGAGGATACATACCCAATACACCCCTTCCCAGGTTCTAACATAAAACGTTCACTAAACCCCTTGCCAGTTAAGGTAAAATTTCCGGCATAACAACCATTTGCTAGGATTAAGGGATACTTGCCAAAATTTGAATATTCAGTTGCTTCTCGAATATCAATATCGAAAATATTATTGGTAGAATGTCCGAAGAACGTTAAATGATGAACCCCTTGATTCAACCGGTTGCGTACCTCTTGTGTGCTAATGGAACCCGGGATAGGGTTATCAGATTTTTGTTGATAGGAAACCTTTCCTCCGAAGGGAATTCCTTCCCATATTCTGCGGTAATGGGTATCTAAATATCCTTGAATATATTGCTGTTCAGATGCATTTTCACCTCCGCCTAAATGAAGAGCCTCTTTCATCCAATTCCCTTCCCAAGGTTGGCTTTCGTAGGCTAACATCTTATCTAAAAATATTTGACCTTCGGCGTCTGAATTTACATTTACACGTCCAATACTAATATTGCTAATCGCTCTGTTTTGAGTGGTATCATATCCACTTACATAATACCAATCGGACCCCGGATAACCCCAGACTGGAACTAAATTATCTGTAAACACTGCTCGTGTATTCCGGGCAATGGTTTCTACTTTTCCCTTTCCCCACATCATTACATATTTGGGTTTGATAGTCCAATTTGTCCAAGCCGTTTGTAGAAAATTTCGAATCGCTAAGGGAGAAACTATCCCATAACCAAATTCATCATAAATATCTTCGGTATAAACTATAAAAACAGGCTGAGGGTTTTTAGTGCTTTGCCTGCGTAAGTCAGCATAGGCTTGGGCAGAAACTGCCAAAGACTTATGCGTAATCAGGAGGTAAGGACTTCCATTAGAGAGTGCAAGTCTGCTGATATGGGCTGCTCGAATGGAAGGCTTACGAACTTTCTGACTATGGGTTACATATAAATCCCGTGTATTAAAACTCCCCTGAACAATTACTTCTAATTTATTATTCCCACAAGTGCCACCTATTCGACTGCCAGAAGTTAAATCATATACTATGGCTTCATCCGAAGGAGTGCAATTCATCCCCGTAAAAACCCAATAGGCATTCGAGGTAGAGGAGTACCCTTTAACTTGGGCTGAATCTATTCCACTGAGTTGAAAGCTTCGATCATAAGCCAATTGTATCCAAGAAATATAATTATTATCGGTAGGATTATATTTCGCAGTAATATCCAAAGGAGAACTATTGCCTGTTAAACTTCCAGCAGGAATTGTAAAAACCTCTGTTCCTAAACGAATGCCTTGAGAGAATCGATTTTCTATGGGCAATGATCCCAATTGAAAATCTAAAGAATGTGTAAACAAAGAATATCCAAATACTCGAACCCGAAGTTCTGGACTTCGGGGAGATGAAATTGCCATCCCAGGATGGGAAACTGTATAGGTTCTGGTATTCCCAGTGGTAACGGGATATAAATCATAATATCCTTCCCCTTCTACAAAGTCAGAGTTGTCATTTGAAATAGCTGTAGGACCACCCGTTATCCACGGAGACGTATGTAAGCTTAAGGTGGACTCTGTAGGAAAGGAAGGCTGGGGAGAATAGGACGAATAATTTGTTAAACTATAAACTGAATATCGTTGTCCCACTCCTAATTCCCAAGTCAAAAAATAAGAAGCGGTATCCCAAAAGATACTGGTATGCGGGTTTGGCTGAAAGTCAGTTCTAGTTTGACCTGTAAGAGGATCAACATATAGTTGGGATTCGATCTTTCCATCATTTCGAATTCCATAAAACTCCAAAAAATCATTCCCATCAAATATGCCATTTGAATTGGGATCCGATAGATATAGTTTTATCTCTTGACCTCTAAAGTAAATCCTTAATTGGGTGAGCGGCAAACCAGCAGGTAATCCATAAGGTATTAGGTCAGATGGACTCGCCCTATAAATTCCCGTAACTGCTGTTTCAAGGGCTATATAGGATTGACCGGATTTAATCCAGGAATATCCTAAATCCCGTTGTGCCCCAAGCCATAAGGGGAGTAGAAAAAAGCAATATTTCCAACCCGCCCGTAACCGCATGGTTTATTCTGCCTCAGCCTGAACTTTGATGGAAAGAATCTTATCGCCTTGCTTAATCAAATCAATAATCTCCAACCCTTCCACCACTTTTCCAAAGACGGTATGATTACGGTCTAAGTGAGCAGTGTTGTTGCGACTATGGCAGATAAAAAATTGGGATCCCCCGGTATCTCTTCCAGCGTGTGCCATTGATAATGCACCTCTTTCGTGAAACTGATTATCTCCAGTTAATTCACATTTAATTTTATACCCTGGGCCTCCGGTTCCATCACCTCGCGGGCATCCACCCTGAATAACAAAATCAGGAATTACCCGATGAAAGGTTAAACCATCATAAAATCCTTTGGTCGCCAAGTCCGTAAAGTTTTTTACAGTACCCGGTGCATCTTTTTCATACATCAACGCCTTAAGCGTGCCTTTTTCTGTAACAATTTCAACTGTCATACTTCAAAGATACCGCATCCAATTGAAAATATTTACAGAACCTTTTTAACTTGTCATGCATTAGTAAAAAAACCATTTAAGATATGCCACATAAAACTTACGAAAAGGAAGACATCCTGATTCATTGGGAATCTGAATTGTGTATTCATTCCGGAAACTGTGTAAATAATTTAGGTTCCGTTTTTAAACCACGTGAAACTCCTTGGATTCAAACCGAACACGCAGACAAAGAAAGTATAATTGAGGCAGTGGAAAGATGCCCGTCTGGCGCTCTTCGTTGGAGTAATAAGACAGAATAACTTAAGCACTGAATGAATTGGTTAGGAGTTGATTATGGCAGTAAACTAGCGGGAACTACTGCCGTTTGTTTTCTTCAGGATAAACATCTTCATTTTAAAACCTCACCCAAAGGAAAGGACGCTGATATTTGGTTGCAAACCCAAATCAATTATTTGCAGCCTGACTACCTTTTTATAGATGCCCCGCTTTCTTTACCCGGTGTTTATTTATTTCTAGAATCCTACTCCAATTATTTTTACAGAGAAGCAGATGTTGCTTTAGGGGCTATGTCGCCTATGTTTTTAGGGGGACTAACCGCAAGAGCCATGCGTTTTAAGGCAAACTGTCCTTCTATTTCTATGATAGAAACATATCCCGGGTATTTTGCAAGGGTATGGGAATTATCTGAATTGGGATATAAAAAAGAAATTGAACACATCCCAACTGTACTAACCCAACTGAACCAAATAAATGCTTTACCCCCAATTGACAAATCTCCAAACACTTGGCATGAGGTAGATGCCCTAATAGCTTGGATAGCTGGCCAACGTTTTCAGTCTCAAAGTGGGAAATATTGGGGTAATACTATTGAAGGATGTATTTATTGTTGATCCGTTAATTCGTCGGACGGTAATCAAAATATTTCCGAGTTTCCCGCCCCTTGTAATATAGGGAGTAATAATACTTTCCTGTGGTTAAGGGTTTTGTAGAAAATTTAATCTGATTGTCTCCAGTTTTGCCAACAAATTGGCTTTTCCAAATCACTTCCTCTTCTTCGTTCCTTAATTCAAATTCAACAATTCCCTCAAAGGGCAAGGTATATTCTATAAAAATTAAATCAGGAGTGTTTTTGATGGAACGAAAAACCAATGGGTCATTTGCATTTTTTTTATTGCCGGTTTTAGGAATAGAATCCTGTTGGGCTGAGGTAGCGCAAATTGAAAAGCCAATAAAAAGTATAGTCAGAAGAATTCTCATAATTATTCTAAACGAAAATGCGTGGGCACTTAGGTAAAGTTAAGTAACTTGTCTCTTCCTTTAGGTATGAATTGTAATCGAATATTTCTTTCCCTTGTGTTCCAAGGGGTTGTTATTGGAATGTTTTGGGGTGTTTTAGACGAGTCTAAAATTTGGGCTCAATTACCCACTTACCCCAAAGAAGGGATTGAAAGAATTCCTTCCCAATGCCATGTGCTTCAAAATGCATGGGTAGTGAAAGAGGCAGGTGCCGCACCTCAAAAAATGATGGTGCTGATTCGAAAAGGTAAAATTGAACAATTGGGGGCTTCTATTTCTATTCCTCCTGATGCGCAAATTTGGAATCTGGAAGGAAAATATATTTACCCCGGTCTAATAGATGTATATGTTGAATCTTCCCTTCCTCAGGAAAGAAATTCAGAAGGTTCCTGGCATTCCTCCATTCATCCTGAACAAGAAATGCTGTTCGACAACCACGATACCAGTTGGATAAAAAAATTGGAGTCGTACCGACAATTAGGGTTTACCACGCTTTTATGTGTTCCTAAAGAAGGCATATTGAGAGGTACAGGAATGATCCTTCAAACCGGAGAAAGAAATCACCAGGAAATCATTGTTAAGCCCAAAGCTGTTTTAGGGGCATCCTTCCAAAAAGAGAAACAGAGCAAAGAGGCTTATCCTTCTTCCTTAATGGGTTCTATTGCTTTGATTCGTCAAACTTTATTAGATGCTAACTGGTATCAAAAAGGTGGCAACAACCTAGAATATAATGCTTCCCTATCTGCTTTAAATGACCACACCCGCCTGCATTTGCCTTGGGTGTGGGACACAGATTCTTCAAGCTTAGATGTATTACGAATCGCTGCGTTAGCGAATGAATTTTCTCTATCCCCAGTATGGGTAAAAGGAGGAGGAAGAGAATGGGAGTGGATTCCTCAAATCAAAAATTCTGGCATACAATTAATTGTACCGCTTGCCTTTCCTCCAGCACCTGATCTTACAACTCCGGATGCAGCTACTGACATTCAACTTTCTCAGTTAAGAAATTGGGCCTATGCTCCATCTAGTCCATATTTATTTCATCAAGCACAAGTGCCCTTCACTTTTTCCTCACTGGGTAAATCTTCCTATAAAGAGGAATTATTAAGAACTATAGATCGTGGACTTTCAGAAAAGGATGCCTTGGCCGCTTTAACTCTTACTCCGGCTGCATGGCTGAATTTATCAGATAGAAAAGGAAAAATAGAACTCGGATTTGATGCAGATTTGATGATTTGTGATCAACCTTTTTTTTCAAAAGAGACTAAAATAATTTATACCTGGGTAAACGGACAACCCTATGGAAATTTATTACCCCAACCTCGTGTAGGAAAATACCTTCTAAAAACCTCCATCGGTGATGTGGATTCTGTGCTGTTAGAGGGAGAACGTCCAAATTACAATTTGACACAGTTAGCTCCCAGAAAAGGGAAAGGAAGTTTGTATTCTCAAGGAGGTGGATTTAACCTTACCTGGCAAGAAGATAGTTTGAAGTATTGGTTAGGTAATGGAGGAATTTATTCTGATTCATTAATAGGATCTGGGGAGGATTTATCCCAAACCCGTATATCCTTTTCCCTTATTTATGTAGGACCAAAGGCTATTTCCACTCGAAAACCCGACACCTTAACTTTACCGACACAACGTTTTCCTTCCTGCGCTTGGGGAACGCCTCAACTCCCCCAAACCGAAGACTTGGTAATTCGGGATGCATTCCTTTGGACCCTTCAGGATTCCGCTTCCCCCAGTATTGGAGATGTATGGATTAAGAATGGTATTATTCAAGCATTGGGTACTCAATTAACTGTTCCATCTCAAACCCAAGAATTATCTGGTAAAGGATTTCACTTAACCCCTGGTTTAATTGATGAGCATTCCCATATTGCGATTGATAGAGGTGTAAATGAAGGAACACAAGCGGTTACTTCAGAAGTAAGGATTGGAGATGTGTTACTACCAGATGATATACATATTTATCATCAGCTTGCAGGAGGCGTAACTACCTCTCAGTTACTGCATGGTTCCGCTAATCCTATTGGAGGGCAGTCAGCGCTAATTAAATTACGCTGGGGTGAAACGCCCGATGGATTGCGGTTTTCAGGGGCTCCTCCCTTTATAAAATTTGCGCTTGGGGAAAATGTAAAACAATCGAATTGGGGAGATAGTCATACCACCCGATACCCTCAATCCAGACCTGGAGTTGAACAAATCCTTCGAGAGTCATTTCGAAGAGCAGCAGCATACAAAGAAGCAGAAAAGAAGGGCGGTTTATTCAGAAAAGATTTAGAACTGGATGCTTTATCCGAAATCTTATTTGGCAAACGAAAAATAACTTGTCATTCCTATGTGCAATCTGAAATCGTAATGTTGATGCGATTAGGGGATAGTTTAGGTTTTAAGGTAAACACTTTTACGCATGTATTAGAAGGATATAAAATTGCCGATAAATTAAAAGCCCATGGAGCAGCTGCTTCCACCTTTTCCGATTGGTGGGCTTATAAATATGAGGTGATAGATGCCATCCCTCATAATGGTACTTTATTAAGTCAGGCTGGGGTAATCACAGGGTTTAATTCTGATGATGCTGAAATGGGAAGAAGATTAAATCAAGAGGCTGCTAAAGCTATAAAGTATGGGGGGCTTACTCCTGTGGAGGCGTTAAAGTTAGTAACCTTAAATCCTGCAAGAATGTTAGGCATTGAGGCTTGGGTGGGTAGCCTTACTGTAGGAAAACATGCTGATCTAGTACTTTGGTCAGACAATCCCTTATCGGTCTATGCTAAAGCAGATAAGACTTGGATTGATGGAAAACGATATTTCGACCGGTCTAAAATTCAGAGTCTTTCTGAAAATCAGTTAAATGAAAAAAAGTATTTGCTTCAAAAGGCATTGCAAGCAGCTGCCTTAGGTTTTAAAACTACCCCCTATACTCAAGTACCCCCACATGAATATACCTGTGAAACGCTGGAACCATAGTCTACAATTACCCATCTACAGTATATGTGTAGGGTTAGTAATTACGATAGGCATAAACTTGGCAAGGGCTCAGGAAATACCTTCCCCTGGAAAAGCCTCTCCTTTTCCAGTAATTATTCGAGGAGCCATGGTTCATCCGGGTAATGGCGATATTGCCCGAATCGCAGATATATTAATTATCGATGGAAAGATTCAAAAAGTAGGGGAAGTAAAAGAAACCTACAAGCAGAGTACCGAAATTCAAGGGCAGGGAAAACATGTTTATCCAGGTTTCATTGCATTGAATACGCAATTAGGGTTAATTGAAATTGAAGCCGCACGACCTACGCAAGACACCCGTGAATCGGGCTTAATTAATCCGAATCTAAGGGCTGCAGTTGCTTATAATACCGACTCCCGTGTGATCCCTACCGTTCGATCAAATGGGGTTTTACTCGCACAAGTAGTGGGGAACAGTGGGGTGATTAATGGCAGTTCGGCAGTTATGCAATTAGATGCCTGGAATTGGGAAGATGCCTTAATTAGGGAAGATGGCGTTTTTATTAATTGGCCAGAGGTAAGTTCTTCCAGTAGAAAAACGTCTTTACAAGAACTAGAATCTTTATTTAAGGATGCACGTGCTTATGCGACTAATCAATCTGCTATTTCTACCGAAGATCTAAGAGTACAATCTATTTTACCCATATTTACTGGACACAAAAAACTATTTATCGAAGTAAACCAATATGCTGCATTATTAGAGGTAATCGCATTTATCAAACGGTTTCAAATTCAACCGGTATTAGTCGGGGTATCGGATGGATATCGAATTTTAGACCAGCTTAAAAGTTTAGGGATCCCGGTAATATTAACCAATGTGAACCGCCTTCCAGATCGTGATATAGATAGCCCAGAAGCACCTTTCAAACTTCCAGCAATTTTAGACTCATCGAAAATTACTTTCGCTTTATCCATTCCTGGATTTTGGCAAGTACGAAATTTAGCCTTTACCGCAGGCACAGCGATAGGATATGGACTTTCCCCTGAAGCAGCCTTAAAATCGATTTGCCTTACTCCTGCTAAGCTTTGTGGAATTGACAATAATTATGGAAGTGTTGAAGTAGGTAAGTCTGCTACTTTATTGATTTGTTCAGGAGATGTTTTTAATATGGCTACCTCAAATATTGAAACCGCATTTATAGATGGTCGCCAAATTTCTCTCGATAATAAACAAGAACAATTATATCGTAAATACAGAAATAAGGATACAAATTAATTATATCTGGTTCTGAATTTTTTAATAAAATCGGTTACCTCTGAATCTTCTGCCACTTCCGATCTAATTCCTTTTCCTTTTGCTTTATCTGACTCTGAGCGAATATCACTCACATAACTGGATTCGGTAGAACTTGTTCTAACCACTTCACCAGATAAATTAAAGAACACCCAATTCATATCATCAATTTCTAAATAAAATCTTAATTGATCATTTTCTCTTCCTTGTGCTAATCCTTTTCCAAATTCATATTCGATATAAGCATTTAATTTTTTATTTATTTTTTGTCCTCCAAAACCAATTACATCCACTGTTCCATTATAATAAAGGGTTTTTAATTTATCATTAAATTTTAATTTAATATCACTCACCACTAAGGTTTGTGGGATACGTTTAGCCAAGTCTAAATTGGCCATAATCCCCGTTTTTTCTAGGTCTTTAATAAATTCATTAGTATTTTTTTCTTCTTCCCTTTCATAATCTAACAGTTCTGCTAATGATTCCTGCAAGGCACGATCTTGATAATCTACATCTTCTGAGATATTTAATAAAGTAGCCCACTTATCCGCCAATCCGGAAATTGCTTTACGAGGTACTGCTTTCATTTCCATTCCCCAAGTAATATCCGTTTCAATATTATTTTTTCCCTGTTCCGACCATTTTCCCGACATTCTTAAATCCAATAGGCCACTTATCATTTGCATTGGAAATTGATATAACCCTTCCGTGGTAATCAAATTAATGGAATCATTTAAACTAATCTGATTACCTCTAAATTGTTCTTGATTAAATTTAGCCCTTACCCCAATTCTAAATTCTTGACGTTCTCGGTCAAAGGTTAATCCTACACTATTTCCTTTTGCAGATAATACTTCTTTATCCTTAATGTCTTGTTTTTCTTGTAAGAATCTAGAATTAAAATTCCGATACATGGGATTAAAAAATAGACCCAATACTAATTTTCCAATTTTAGCTTCTGATACTGGAATAAATATATTTTCCGGATCCACTAAATCCGAAAATTCAAATGGTTTATTCGCAAATACAGGGTTTTTAGATTGGATACGTACATTACCTGTAAATCGTAGAAACTTAATATTTCCTCGCAGTTCAATCGTACCATCAAAAAGAATCCTATCGGTAATAAAGAATTTTTGAATTTCTCGAATATTTCCAGTTGCTACCGTTGCTGTATCTGTTAAATCAACTTTTATTTCATCTAAATTAACCACCATAGGTTGTCCATTTACTTTAATATATTCATAACTACCCCTTGCGGTATAATTAATTGCAGATAAAATATCTACCGTTGCATCATAAATATTGTGAAAATTAGAATCCCGATTAGCTACAATTACCGCATTGCGGAAGGTTTGTAAATTTCCATCCCGATTAATTACAATATCTTTCGTAGAATCCGGAACTACTTTCGCATCCGCTACATTAATAAACGGAACACCACTTACATGTAATTCTCTTTTTTGAAAATTAAAATAAGACTCTCTTGCATAAAAGGTAAGAGAATCAATTAATACATCTGTGGATAGGAAATAGTTTTTGGTAATTTCTTTAGATTTAGCCCCAAGTCTTACATCATTCGTGGTTTTATCATAAACTCCTTTTCCAAGGGTGGTTACATATTTTTGTTCATGAAATATAATTTCCGGTTTACCTGAATTTCCGGTTTCAAATTCACATTTATCGGTTACCAGATTATAAGATAATATTACGTCGGTAGCGGTCATTTGTGTTTTTGTGGTGTCTTCAAAATCAGTTACAGTAAAAATACCACGCGTTGCATCGACTGTTGTTTCCATAAACTTGATACTATCTGAGGAAACTGTTACCAGCCCCATCTTTAAGGTGCCAGCGCCTGTCATACCGGAAGGGGTGATAATTACCTTTCCTCTAAAGGTTCCTTTTCCCTGGAATAATTCCATCTCTCTTTCACCTGTGCTAATTTCTAATTGATCCTTTTTGGTAAACCATCGGTAGTCCACATTAGCAGCTTCAATAGCCGGAAAAAATGCACCATTAAACATTCCTGGGGTTTGAATAAATTTTTTAACAAACGCCGTCGCAGTATCAAAAAAGAAATGGAAGGTATCTGCAGTAGCTCGGGTAGCGAGATACGTAAGATCCCCTTTCCCGTGCAACCCATTTCCATCCATCTCTATTTTATTGTAAAAATGCCCTTTGCCCGCATAGGCAGGGTACCCTTCTTCAGTGGTAATTTCCTTAACCCCCATTGTATTATCAGTCATGGGCTGAAGAGATTGCTCAAAAACAGGAAAAATATCACTGCTATGAAATTCACCATCAAATTTTACGGTACTATCATCAAAGTCCTCCAGTGAGTCTAATAAAAATGGATAAACTGCAAAAAATAATTTTTGTTTTTGATAAACACTATTCCATATATCCGGTTTTTCCCAATACACAAAAGAAGTAGTGTGACTATCAAAAGCAGAATAGGCAGGGTTCTTTTTCCGAGAACTTTTATTGTCGGGTTTATCAATATAAATAGCTCCTGTTAATCCTTCAAATGTAGTATTTCGTAATGCCATTTGAAGGGGAGAAAATTTAAATTCTATTTCAGGTTGACGAACTAAGATAAACCGCATGGAATCTAAAGAATCACAATCCACTCGAAATGAATTATAATTAAAATGAAACATGTTTTTACGTGAAACGCCTGTTAGATTTATTTTCCCCGCAGCCATAATTCCATTAAATAATATATCTCTGTTTTTTAATAAAGTTAATTCATCATCTTGCATTACTGCTTTCACATATTGGGTATCTGAAAATGAAATATAGGATATTCCCCGGGCATCCATAATATTGTCTGTAAGATTTAATCGGGCATAATCTCCTGATTCTATTGCAGCCGTAAATAATAAAGCATCATAATCTCTTTTTCCTCTGGAGGCTTTTACCCATTTAAATAATTTTTCCTGTGGGGTAATTTCAAAAGTAATAGGGTCATATCTTATAAATCCTGAAGCCTCTAAATCCAGTAGTGCTAATAAAAAAGCTTCTCTTTGCTTCATCTGCCGAATCGAGGTGAGTAAATTGTCGACAAATATCGGGGCACCTGGATTTTTTAATGCATAGGCATAAATTACTCCTGCAGGATGAAAATTTAATATTCCCCGAAATTGATCAAATCTCAATTTTGAAAAATAATCTTCTGACTCAAATGCAGCAGTTTTATTTTCTTTATCTAATATGGCAGTAAATGCAATTACCGTATCCTGTTGAACATTCCATTTAAGGGACTCAGAATAAATATTATATTTTGTATTTGAATTATAAATAGGTTGACGAGATAATAATTTACCCGGATCTTTATATAAAATCAAATCATAGGTATTACAATCATAAATCAGATTAAGGCCGGGATGGGTTAAGGAATCTTTGTTACTTAATAAAATAACCGTTTTGGCAACATTAGAAGTAAGTTTTTCCGGATTTAATTTAAATTCATCCGATTCTACTTTTACTTTAATCTTTTGATTCTTGTCTAATATATTAATTCTTGCTTTTTCATATACTTGATAGGTTTCAGGAATACTAACTTCTGCCATTGGAAAATCCTCTACAACGGCTTCTTTTATTTCTTCTGAAGGAATAGTTTTGGTTGTGTCAATAACAGGTTCATAGGTGTGGGTATTCCAAGTGCCAATTCCATATAATTGCGTACCTTTTAATTTAAAACCCCCTTCGTATAATACATTCGGAATAAATCTATCAATTTTTACTCCTCCTTCATAACTAATAAATTCTGGAAATTCAGCAATTGCAGGATCAAATACGCCTTGATTAATATCTAAGAATTTACCTTTTAAGGTTTGTTTAAATAAGGAATGATAATGTAAGGTAACGGAGTCAATTTCAATTTTAGAGAAATTAAGATCTAATGCATACGGCCCTAAATCCGCATATACCGTTCCGGGATCAAGCCCCACTTTCGCCCAATTTAACGTTCCTCCCGAACCATAAAACAATCTTGCTGTTAAATGATATTCGCCTATGGTGTTATGAAAAACAGTAGAATCTCTTTCACTTTGATATACTAAATCCCCCTTCCCTAATACCAATTTAGGATGCAAACTTCCGCCCGGATCTTGAAGATCATTCCATTCTAATTTTGCATCAGTAGCGGTAATTCTCCAACTGGAATTAGAGGTTTGAAAACAAGTACCTTGGGGAAGCACTTTTTCTAATAAATTTAAATACGTGTGAAAAACTTGTGGTTCCAACGTATATAAACAAGAATCGGTAATTTGAATGAAAGAATTAAAGGGAAGTTTAATTTGATTTTCTGGATTTTTTACTGCTTGACAAAGTCGCAAAAAATCTACCATATCTGGATATGTTTTATAATATCCTGATAAATACATAAGATTTAAAGAATGAATCATTCCTAATTGCTCATTAGGTTCAAAATCACCTTTTTTCCATTGCGCCGTAAATTGTTGCATCCAAGTATTTGCAGCAGGAACTCCAAATTTTGAAACTTCAGTATTTATTTGGCTAATAAATAATTCAGGATCTTGAGGAAAATATTCTTCTTCAGTTTGAGCATTTAA
>RFSG01000150.1 GCA_009924095.1 Sphingobacteriia bacterium | reverse complement strand
CCATTATTAGTTGTAATTTGACCCGTTTGGTTATCAAAGTTTAGGAAATCCACTTCAGTTTGGTCTTGCCCATTTACCCAATGTGAATAAAAGGTTATTAGTGTTTTTCGATCTTGTTTAATCAATGCCATACTCCCCACATGATGTATGGGATGGATAGGTCCTGCATTACTAATTACAGGAGTTGCTCCCACCCCAGTGGAAGTTACAGGATAAACAAAAAACGTATTATTTCCAGTCCCATGGGTAATAATCCAATAATCTGACCCATTACAATGAGGAACGGCTAAAGACATTTGGTCAGGAGCCCATTGCAGATTGTTTCCCCAAATACGCTGGTTTTTAATCGCTAAATCCCCCATTCCCCCATTCAAACTTAAATCAACTACATGGTAAAAATCGTTATACACAACAATGTATTTGGTAGAATCCATAGGCCAGGGGATTAAAATCGGACGAGGAATTAATCTATTGTTTTGATTACTACAAATTTGAACGGCAGTATTTAAACCTGAACCGTTTGGCATCAGTTGGTGATTCCTGTCATAACAAGTTGATAAATCTGAGGCAAAAAGCAAATTCCCCATTCGATCACTTGCTACTACAACAGAACTAGCACCAGCAAAACCAATCCCATTGGGGTATAAGGTAGGTTGTAATACTCCGTTTTGAGATTGGAGATACAAACTATCTACCATGAACCAATGTTTGTTTTCTAATTGGGCATGAATAGAAGTACAGGAAATTAACATTCCAATAAGACTAAAGATTTTAAATATCGTTTTCATGTGAGTTCTAGGTTAGAGTTTGTTGCCCAATTAAAGATAATACTAAATCTAAATATTTTACATTTCAATCCCTTTATTTATCTTCCCAATTTTCGATTTGAGCCTCTGATAGTTTAGCTTGAATTTCAGGTATTTTATGCTTTGAAAAGGAAATAGTCTTTTGAATATCTTCCGCATAAACCTGGTTTATTTCACTTCCTGAAAACGGATGTAAGATTCTTTCTACGGTAGAAACAAGTGTATAAGGATATCTTAAATGTAATAATGCTTGAGGTTTCGATAATTCCCGCCTCTTGTAATGCCAAAGCTGCGGCTTGTCCATAGGCTTCAATCAAACCGGGAATTCCTAACTTACTGCCCCCGTAATACCTTACTACTGCAACAGCAACATAGGTTAAATGCAAAGAACGAATGGCATTCAGGATAGGGGTTCCGGCACTATGGGCGGGTTCACCATCATCATTTGCTTTAAAGGTTTTTCCATCCTCTTCCAGAATCCAGGCGTAACAAATATGGGTAGCATCCGGATAGGATTTATGTAAAGTCTGCAACCAATTTTCTATTGCTTCTTTGCTTTCTGCCGGGATGGCAAATCCCCAGAATTTTGAAGCTTTAGATTTGTATAAGGAATTCCCTGTGGAGGCAAGGGTCTTATACGTTGGGATCATAAGGTAGGGCAATTCCCTTTTAAACAAGCGGAGGCGGCTGCTTTGAAGGTTTCCGTTTCTGCGTCTTTATGCACTTTCCGAAAATAAGTATTGGCAGCCTCCGTCTTTCCGGCAGCTAACAACGCTCGTCCCGAATAATACCAAATCCCCTCTTTTACAATAGGATCCAACTCCACACAAAAGCCCGATAATATCTCTGCTTTTCGAAATAAAGGAATGGAAGCCATCACATTTTTTTCTTCGATCAACCGAATCTTTCCTAAATAATAATACACCGATTGCATCACCTGAGAGGTTAACCAATTATGGATCTGATCATATCTTCTTACATCATAATTAGGTAGTTGCTCAAATTGAGTTTGATAATTTTCTAAAATAATTTTTGCTTGTTTAATATCCTTATTCAATAATAAGGTTTGCGCTAAATACACTTGATACACTGTGTTTTTAGGATAGCGTTTTACCAATTCTTTAGCATATACCAGCGCTTTACCGGGATTAGGTTCATCATCCACATAAATTCGCATTAAAAAAAACAAGGCTTCATTTCTGGAGAAGGAGCTTCCTGCCTGCGCTTTCTCTAACAAGGCAATTCCTTTAGTTTTATTTCCTTCGGGAAAGAATACCATAAATGGGCGGGTAACGGGATGTTTTTCGGGAAAGTAAACGGCAAAATATTCATACAATCCAATGCTGAAATCAAACTCAACGGATTGGCTTTGAAACTTTCGGCCTTCCATTAAATAGGGCAGACATTTCCGGGCGATTTGGGCTGCCTGAAACCATTCTTCCCGCATGGCATAATATCTTCCTTTAAAAGCAAGGGTGTTGAACATGAGGAATACATATTCCAGTCTTGCTCCTGGTTTTTTTTCCAAGGCTGCACATTTGTGAAGGGCAGAATCTATTTCAGATAAGAACTCCTGATCATATCCTCTAAAATCCCGGGAGATGGTTATTCTCCACCAGGTATTCAGGGCATTCAAAAAATGAGGAGCCGGATCCTGAGGATATTTTTGCTGTAAGGTGGTAAATATTTTTTTGGCTTTGAAATACTCCAGGTCATACAGAAAATTCATGCCGGCATGAGCTTGTTCCTGAAAATAGGGTAATCCTAATACTTGAGCGGTGGTATTCTTAACACTTAATGATAGCAGTAAACCCGTAATCAGAGGAATCCATTTCCACATAGATTAAGGCTTCTGCACCCTTTCGATATATTGTTGATGATAGTATTGCTGATAAGCACCAGACGTAACGCGATTCACCCATTCCGGATTATTCAGGTACCAGTCCACCGTTTTTTCAAGGCCTTCTTCAAAAGTAATGGAAGGTTTCCAGCCTAATTCATTTTCCAATTTATGGGCATCAATTGCATAGCGTAAATCATGACCCGGACGATCTTTTATGTAGGTGATTAACCCTTCACTTTGCCCCGGGGTTCGTCCGAGTTTACGGTCCATGATTTGGCATAACAATCGGATGAGGTCAATATTTTTCCACTCGTTCCATCCTCCAATATTGTAGGTAGAACCGGGTTTTGCTTCATGGAAGATTAAATCAATTGCCTGACAATGATCTTCCACCCAAAGCCAATCCCGTATGTTCTCCCCTTTTCCATATACCGGTAAACTTTTATTGTTCACGATATTGGAAATAAATAAAGGCAATAATTTTTCAGGAAACTGAAAAGACCCATAATTATTAGAGCAATTACTGATCACAACAGGCATTCCATAGGTATGATGCCAGGCCCTTACCAAATGGTCGGAACCCGCTTTGGAGGCAGAATACGGACTTCGGGGATCATATGCGGTTTCTTCCGTAAAAAATCCTTCCTCGCCTAATGAACCATATACTTCATCAGTTGATACATGGTAGAACAATACGTCCTGAAAATCTTTCCAAAAATGTTTGGCAGCATTCAGCAATACCGCTGTGCCCAATACATTGGTGGTAACAAAAGCTAATGGATCGGCTATGCTGCGATCTACATGACTTTCGGCAGCCAGATGAATAACCGAATTGATTTTATGTTCTTCGAACACCTGATGTATCGCCGCAGCATCGCAGATATCTGCTTTGATAAAGGAATAATTACTTGCTTCTTCAATATCTCGAAGATTTTCAAGATTTCCTGCATAAGTAAGTTTGTCGAGATTGACAATATGATATTCCGGATAACGGTTTACCATTCTTCTGACGAGATGCGATCCAATAAATCCAGCGCCTCCGGTGATGAGTATGTTTTTCATAATAACTTAAGTAAAATTACATTTTCCTTGATTATGCTTGTAAATACTGATATTGAGTTACTGTTTCTGTTTTCAAAAGAATAGAATGAACGGGGGACACATTTCGGATTTCCGGGGCGAGGGTTCCGGATTTAAGGAACAAGGAATGATTCACATATTTGAAAATTTCCTGCCAGTCATTTTCTTTCAAAAAGAAAGATAAAGTTTCTGCTCCACCTTCCACCAATAGGGAAGAAATCTGTTGCTTTTGTGCCGCCCATTGTAAAAACGAATGAACATTAGAAATCTCGGGAATGCCTATATCCAGAGCAGATTTAGGGGTATAACAAAGGCGAAATGCTTTTCCTGCAGAAGTAAAAAAAGGATGAGAATCGGGGATTTTAAATTGGGTATCCCAAACCCATCGTTGGGGATCAGGTCCTGGATACATTCGGGTAGTTAATCGGGGATCATCAATTAACACCGTTCTGGAACCCACCAATACCACCTGATGGGCTGCTCTCAAGGCATGTACTTGAATGCGGGATTCTTCTCCGGTAATGGGGGTTTCTTCTCCTGTTTCAGAAATAAATCCATCCTGACTTTCTGCCCATTTTAAGGTAACCCAGGGAAGACCGGTGCGCATGTAATGCGCAAAAGGAGCGATTAAGGTTTGAAAGGGTTTGGGG
>RFSG01000149.1 GCA_009924095.1 Sphingobacteriia bacterium | reverse complement strand
TCCTGTTTTAAAACAGGAAGCCCCGGATCAGGTACAAGCGTGTTCTTGGGGATTAATTCCTAAATGGTGCAGCACTGAAGAACAAGCGATGGAGTTGCGAACCAAAACTTTAAATGCAAAATCTGAAACTATATTTGAAAAACCTTCCTTTGCAGAAAGTATAATACAGAAACGATGTTTAATTTATGTAAACGGGTTTTACGAATGGAGAAATTATAATAATAAAAAATATCCCTATTTTATCTTCATGAAAGATTATCCAGTATTTACTTTTGGGGGTATTTATGCTACGTGGATAAATAAATCTACGGGGGAAATATTTAATTCCGTAAGTATCATTACCACTCCTGCAAATTCTTTATTAGCACAAATTCACAACACAAAATTGCGGATGCCTTTGATATTATTGCCGGAAATGGGAGTAAAATGGATTAATCCTAAAATTCACAGGTCTGAAATTATCGATTTAATGCAGCCCTTACCGTCTGATTTACTGCAAGCACATTCTGTTTCCAGATTAATTACTTCCCGAAAGGAAAACCCTAATACAGCCGCAGTGATGGAATATTTTAAGTATCCGGAACTACCAGCGTTAGAGGTTATTTAATAACTGGACATTATCCTGTTATTTTTATTACCCCTATTGATTCTTGATTTGGGATTGAAAGATTTTAACTACCTTTTATTCGATTTTCTTTCGGCTTGCCAATTGTTTATATTTCAAATGGATTTTTCAGTTATGGTTGCTGCTGAAGTATCGTTAAATTTTCTCGGAGGTAAGTTGAGCGGTAAGTTAATGATATAATTTGTGAATATTCGGGAGCCCTTAGTTATTACTGTCAGTTCTTTAGTATTTTATAGGATTTTAATTTATATTTAGCCGGATTTATGTAAATTCGCTGAACGTAAAGTACCATATTGCGTTGTTGTATTCTGACTGAATATGGATTAAATAAATACGAATAATGTAAAATAATCAGGCAGCTATTTAATGAAATCTGGATTTATATTTATATACATATTAATTTTTATATGTTCAAGTATGTTTTCTCAAAATGACAGTTTGAATTCGATTACGTGTAATTTCTATGGCGAATTATATTATAGCTATGATTTTTCAAATCCTCAAAATCATAAAAAATCCGATTTTCTGTATAATCTAAACGGCATAATGAATTAAATGCCAATTTAATCTTATTCAGCACAAAGTATGTAAATAAAAATTACTACGCCAACCTGGGGTTAATGGCAGGTAATTACCCACAATATAATCTACGTTCCGAGCCTACCTGGGCACAATTTATTTATGAAGCAAATATTGGGGTAAAATTATTTGAAAAACAAAATATCTGGTTGGAGTCCGGAATTATGCCTTCCCATATTGGTTTTGAAAGTGCAATTAGCGCCAACTGTTGGAATCTCACCCGTAGTTTACTTGCAGAAAACTCACCCTATTACGAGGCGGGTGTTAAAGTAAGGTTTACTTCACAAAATCAGAAATTAAACCTTTCTGCCCTGTATTTAAATGGATGGCAACAAATCACTAAATCTATTGATTTACATCGACCCTCATTTGGAACTCAAATTACCTTTATAGTGACAATAAAGCTAATTTTTAATTACAGCACATTCTTAGGTAGTGATTATCCTGATCGTTTTAATGCTTTTAGACAATTTCATAATTTTTACATTCAATTTGAACCGACCGAAAAGTTTGGAATTATAGCAGGGTATGATATTGGACGAGATAAATTTAATGATGATCGATACGGTATCTGGTATTCACCAGTAATAATTATTAAACAACGAATAAATAAAAAAACAAAAATTGCCATTCGTGGTGAATATTATAGTGACCCAAAACAAATAATTATTTCTACCGGGACAACCCATGGTTTTCAAACTTTTGGATTTTCTTCCAATCTAGACTTTTCTATAAACGACAAAATAAAAATTAGAATTGAAGGAAAAATTTTTCACTCGAAAGACAGAATATTTGTAAATAAAAATGATAATTATTCATTAACGACAAATATGACAATTAAACTTTAAAACAAAACGAACAGCTAACACACAGCGTGTTATAGGGTAGGAAGCGAGGGCTTCCCATTTTTGGTAAATAATACAAATAATGCTAATGATTTTAAATTACAATTCCCTCTCCTCAGCCAAAACCTGCTGCTTCACCCGATTCCAAAATCTCCACATTAATAATATCGCAGATGCCGTTAATCCTGCCAATAATCCTAACCAAATTCCCAATACTCCAAAATCAAAATGCATCGCCAACATATAACCTAAGGGAATGCCAATTACCCAATACGCAATTAGCGTAATTACCGTTGGGAAGTTTACATCGTGCAAGCCCCGTAAAATTCCTAATCCCACCACCTGGAGTCCATCTGATAATTGAAAAACTGCAGCTACAAGTAACAAAGTAGCAGCAATGGCATGTACTTCGGGATCGTCAATATATAAGTGGATGAGAAAATCTCGAAAGACTAAAAATATCAACGCACAAATAAACATAATTACCAAAGTAATTCCGGCAGCTGTAATGCCCGCGCGTAAAATATTGTCGGGTTGTTTAAGCCCAACATATTGCCCCACGCGAATTGCCCCTGCCCCTGCAATACCTGATACTGCCATATAACTAATTGATGCCAAGTTAATGGCAATTTGATGTGCTGCTAAAGAGGCCGTACCCATCCATCCAATTACAATCGCTGCTCCTGAAAAAGCCGCCAGCTCAAAGAAATATTGAAATCCGGCAGGTAAGCCTTTCTTTAATATCAACCCTATTCTTTTCCAAGTAGTGGGCGATGGAACAATCCATTGTTTAAATTTATGATTATGCTGAACCTGATATTTTAAAAACAAATTCATTCCAATACGAGAGACTAACGTCGAGATTCCAGCTCCATTCAGACCTAAGGCAGGAATAGGTCCAAAGCCATAGATTAAGAATAAGTTTAAAAAGATATTCGTCAATAGCCCCAGAATGGTAATCTTCATCGCAATTTGGGTATAGCCTAATCCATCGGTGATTTGTTTATAGGACCAAAAGTCTAGCATAAAGGGAATTCCGGCGATGGTGATAAATAAATAGGGAATGGCCAACTTCGTAACCTCTTCAGATTGTCCTAGCCAATGGAAGTTTAAGTTAAGGAAGGAAAGCAGAAGCATTAAGGCAGCGGAAATTATCCAACCCGTTCTTCTGGCAGTTGCGAGTAATCGTCCGGGGGAGTCGCCTTTTCCTCCGGCGGCTATGCCCGCTACCATGGGGGAAATTATGGCAAGTGCACCCGTACCAATCACCACGAATAAAAAGAAAAGCGCATTGGCAACTCCACATGCAGCGAGTGCAGGAGCGCCCACCCTTCCGACCATAATATTATCTGCAACCCCCATGAGGATTAATCCCAATTGACCAATAATCATGGGATAACTTAAATTCAAAGTAGCGGAAATGTGGGGGCGATAATGCGTTAACCAGGCAGACATAAAAAAAGAGGTATGCGAAATTACTAGTTATCCCCACAGGGTAGGCAATTCCCATAATTTATCCCGAATTTTGGAAAATGAATTTGAATTTTAAGGTAATGGGGGAAGGAGAACCCTTGTTGATTTTACATGGGTTGTTTGGGTCTTTAGATAACTGGATTAGCTTAGGGCGGCGATATGGCACTTTTCGCAAGACATATCTCATTGATCAGCGGAATCATGGGAAGTCTCCGCATACGGAGCAACATGGTTATCCTGAGATGGCAGAGGACTTATTAACCTTTATGGATCAGCAAGAGATATCGAGTGCTGCCTGGTTAGGGCATTCGATGGGAGGTAAGACGGTTATGGAAGCAGCGCTTCAAGCGCCGGATAGATGTTCGGCTTTGATTGTTGCTGATATGGCTCCGGTGGTGTATCGTCGGCATCATGATGAAATTATTACAGCCTTAGAAGCAGTGCCTTTGAATGAGATACAAAATCGAGCAGAGGCAGAAGCTATCTTAACTCCATTATTGCCTGATGTTGGCGTTCGTCAATTTTTATTAAAAAATCTAGATAGAACCACTGAGGGAAAATATGTATGGAAAATGAATTTACCGGTATTAAAAAAAGAATATGATTTTATTGTGAAAGAAATTCCAAGGGAAAGAAAATATTCTGGTCCCACTTTATTTATTAAAGGAGGAAATTCAAATTACATTAAAGATGCCTATTTACCCGAAATGCAAGAATTATTTCCTAATATGGAATTAATTACGTTACCCGGTATTGGGCATTGGGTGCATGCAGAAGCGCCGGATGATTTTTTCCAAATTACTTCTAATTTTTTAAAAGGAATTTAATTATTATTCAAGAAATGAAAATACAATTTTTAATATTCTGTTTATGTATGATTCTGTTGGGAGGATGTAGT
>RFSG01000148.1 GCA_009924095.1 Sphingobacteriia bacterium | reverse complement strand
CTTGATATTTTTCCCGAATTAAATCGTCTGTATTTAAATTTTCATCAGGCTGATATCCCCAAAATTCTTTTCTTACTTTTTCATGTAATAATTCTGCAAAGGCTTCCGCTAATCGATCCGCTAAAGCTTTTGCCATAATGCTATTATAATCATCATGGTCCTTGTGATAGGCTTCTACCATTTCTTCCAATCCATCTCCTGTTGTTACCGCAAAGGCACCAATATAATCGCCTTTTTCACTGGATCTGGGAGCAATAAAATCCCCTAAGGAAAGGTTAGAAACGGATTGTCCTTTTTCACCTTGTTGGCGTAAAGAATAAATTACTTCAATTATTTTATTCCGGTTTTCTTTTCCTGTAATGGGATCAAAATCATAAACAGAGATATCATCCGGATGTTCCCTATTGGCAGGGAATATTCCAATTACCCCTTTTGCTTTTAATTTTTTATGTTGAATAATATCTGCCAATAAATTTTGTGCATCCGCAAATAATTTTTGGGCTTCAGATCCGACAACTGCATCTTCTAATATTTTAGGATAACGACCGGCTAATTCCCAAGTTTGAAAAAAGGGAGTCCAATCAATATATTTTGCAATTTCTGCTAAATCGTAATTCTCAAATACGTGTACGCCTAATTTATTAGGTTTAACAGTAGGCATTTCCTGCCAATTAATTTTAAAGGCATTATTTCTAGCTTCTTCAATAGATAAATATTGTTTATCCCGGTTACGGTTTAAATGATCTTCTCTGAGTTGAGTATATTCCGATTTAATTTCCTGAATAAAATTAGATTTATTTTCTTCGCTTAATAAATTACCTGCTACCGGAACGGATCGTGAAGCATCTAATACATGCACTACTGCTCCGGAATAATGTGGCGCAATTTTAACGGCAGTATGTATGCGGGAAGTAGTAGCCCCCCCAATTAATAAGGGTATTTTAAATTGTTGCCTTTCCATTTCTTTAGCAACATAGGTCATCTCATCTAAGGAGGGTGTAATTAATCCACTTAATCCAATAATATCTGCATTAATTTCTTTAGCGGTAGATAATATTTTTTCACAAGAAACCATTACCCCTAAATCTACTACTTCATAATTATTACAGCCCATTACTACGCCTACAATATTTTTTCCGATATCATGTACATCTCCTTTAACAGTTGCCATTAATATCTTTCCGGAATTACGGGAATCGGCAGCGGTTTTTTCTAATTCGATATAAGGTAATAAATACGCAACTGCCTTTTTCATTACTCTGGCAGATTTCACTACCTGCGGCAAAAACATTTTCCCTTGTCCGAATAAATCTCCTACCACATTCATTCCTTCCATTAAGGGGCCTTCAATTACCTGTAAAGGTTTATCAAATAATTTCCGTGCCTCTTCGGTATCTTCATCAATATATTCTACAATCCCTTTAACCAAAGCATGTGTTAATCTTTCCTTAACGGGCAGTTTTCTCCAGGCATCATCTTTTACTAAAGTTTTTCCTTTATCTTTTATCGTTTCAGCATATTCAACTAATCGTTCGGTAGCATCCGGTCTTCTATTTAATAATACATCTTCAACTTTTTCTAATAATTCAGGTTGAATATTTTCATATACTTCCATCATCCCTGCATTTACAATTCCCATATCCATCCCAGCTTTGATGGCATGATACAGAAATACGGAGTGCATCGCTTCCCGAACTAAATTATTTCCTCGGAAAGAAAAAGAAATATTACTTACGCCACCGCTTACGAGTGCACCGGGAAGATTTTGTTTAATCCATTGAGTAGCCCGGAAATAATCTACAGCATAATTATTATGTTCTTCAATACCCGTAGCGACTGTAAGAATATTAGGATCAAAGATTACATCTTGCGGAGGGAATCCAATTTCTTTGGTAAGGATATGATAGGCACGTTCACAGATCTGAATTCTTCTTTCGTAGGAATCGGCTTGGCCTTGTTCATCGAATGCCATTACGATAACTGCGAAACCAGACTCTTTAACGATGCGGGCTTGTTCCCGGAATTTATCTTCCCCTTCTTTTAGGCTTATAGAATTAACGATACCTTTTCCTTGCACACATTTCATTCCGGCTTCTAACACTTCCCATTTGGAAGAGTCAATCATAATTGGAAGTTTGGCGATGTCGGGTTCTGCGGCGATAAGGTTCAGGAATTTCACCATGACTGCTGCCGAGTCGAGCATTCCTTCGTCCATGTTGACATCAATAATCTGTGCGCCACCTTCCACCTGATTGCGGGCAACAGTTAGGGCATCTTCATATTTTTCTTCAATAATTAATTTAGCGAAAGCCTTGCTACCCGTAACGTTGGTACGTTCTCCAACATTTACAAAGTTGCTTCCTTTAAATACATTCAAGGGTTCTAATCCCGAGAAACGTGGGATGGGTTCTGGGATCGGTAATTCTCTGGGGGGATATAGGGCTGCTAATCTTGCAAGTTCCCGAATATGGTCGGGCGTTGTTCCACAACATCCCCCTAAAATATTGACATATCCTTCCTTCAGAAAATCTTCCACCAGGGAGCCCATGGTTTTCGCTGTTTCATCATATTGCCCGAAAACATTGGGTAATCCGGCATTAGGATAAATACAAACTGGGAATTTACTGATGCGTGATATTTCTTGTACGTAGGGTCTTAATTCTTTTGCCCCCATCGCACAATTCAACCCAATGGTAAACAAATCCATGTGGGCAACGGAATTATAAAAAGCTTCTGTGGTTTGACCAGAAAGCGTACGACCACTGGCATCAGTGATGGTTGCCGAAACCATGATAGGTACTCTTCTGCCCAATTCTCTGAAGCAACGTTCAGCTGCACTTAAAGCGGCTTTACAATTCAACGTATCAATAATAGTTTCAAACAACAATACGTCCACTCCCCCTTTCAGCAGGGCTTGAATTTGTTCATGAAACGCAACTTCTAATTGATCGAAAGTAATGGCTCTAAAGCCAGGATTATTAATATCCGGAGAGATAGAAGCCGTGCGGTTGGTTGGGCCTACCGAGCCCACTACAAATCGGGGTTTAGTAGGATCTTTCGCTGTCCATTTATCCGCTGCCTTTCGCGCCAGTTGAGCAGAAGTAATGTTTAATTCTTCTACCAAAGACTCCATATGATAATCGGCCATGGCGATAGAGGTACCTGAAAAGGTATTGGTCTCTATCATATCTGCCCCTGCTTCTAAATAGGCTTCGTGGATGGCAGAAATCATATCAGGCCGAGTTAACGATAACAAATCGTTATTGCCTTTTAATTCCGCGGGAAAATCTTTGAATCGTTCGCCTCGATAATCGGCATCTGTAGGTTGATACCGTTGGATCATCGTACCCATAGCACCATCGAGGATAAGGATACGTTTTTTTAATACTTCAGAGATTGGGTAATTCATTTCGTGATTGTCTGGGGATTAAGCCAGTATAATTTCTGTTCTCAGGATACAAAATTACATCCCTTTTTCCGGAAAAAGTCAGAAAATCAAGGGAATCTAAAGGATTCAATCCAGGGTAATCTCTCGCCTGAATGAATCAAGGTAGCGGCAGCGCTTCCAATTAAAGGGGCTAATAAGATTCCATGGCGATAAAGCCCGTTGACAACATACACTGGAGCATCTGGCAATTTATCAATTACAGGTTTAAAGTGAGCGGCAGCAGGCCTGAATCCGGTGTACATTTCGGAGATATATAATTCAGCTAATCCCGGTAAAACTGCATGGGCTCGGCGTAAGATATCCATTATCCCACCAAACGTATTATGGGACTGAAACCCTTTAAACTCCGCTGTTGCGCCACAAACGATACGATCAGATTTAGGTACCACATATCCATTCCCATATCTTCTACTTCTAATTCTGATGGTTTTCTGCAAAGGGAAAAAAGATTCCGGTTGTACGGTTATAATCTCACCCTTTACCGGTAATATTTTTAATGGGGAGGGAATCAAGGGTAAAGGACTGGATCCTGTGCACCAAACTAAAATTTCTCCTTCCCATTTATTTCCATCCGCATCCCGGATAGAAACAGCATCAGGTAACAATTCCTGATGGACAATTTCAACTGGAGATTGAAATACAACCTCCATTTCAAGTAATTGTTCATGCAAGCGTAAGGCGAGTTTTCGATTGTCCACTTGTACGTCACTTGGGGCAAATATTGCAGCGGGCACCTCTGTAGAAATCAAAGGTTCCAGGGATTGAAGCTCCGGAGCTGTATGCCAATACACGCCAATACACTTCCAGTCCTGCCTTGGTTTGATAATCAAATAATCTTTCTAAACCGGGAAGGTCATCTCGGGATTGGGCAACCTCCAAGGTTCCTTCGGGTATCCAACCGATATCTCCCAAACTTAATTTCCATTCCTGATATAATTTTTGGCTATGGATTCCAGCATTTAAGAGGTCAAGTTCGGTAAGTTCGAGTTCATTTATCGGAGCTAACATGCCGGCTGCTGCAGACGTGGTTCCTTTACCGGGAACACCTTTATCGAATATCGTAATGGAATACCCTTGTTTC
>RFSG01000147.1 GCA_009924095.1 Sphingobacteriia bacterium | reverse complement strand
TCAAGTGTCGGTACAAGCAGGTGTTCAAACTGCGGGACGCAAGTTGATAATCCGGTAATCGATAATTGAAAGTATAAACTAAAAAGTCCTGGTAGGAAAACTACCAGGACTTTTTTTTGGGTAATAGGAAAGAACTAGGTTACAAATATTAATAAAAGATCATTCCTAAATTGTGGATTAGAAACAGATTCTCTTTATATGAAAATATTGAAAGCACATTATATTTTGATTTCCTTATTAGAATTTCTCGGACTTGGAGCTATTTATGGAGGCGGGGCTTTAATTATTTCCCCTACCGGAAAGATGTTAGGAGGTTTACCCTTATCCATGTTGGATCAATCCCCTTTTTCTGATTTTCTAATTCCCGGGATAATTTTATTTTTGATTTTAAGAATTGCTCCTTGTTGGGTAGGCTTTGCTTTGTTTTATAAATCCCCAAATAAATTCGCTGACTATTTTAATTTTTTCAATGACATGCATTGGACATGGACTTATAGTATCTATATATCATTTGCTTTAATAATTTGGATTCTGGTAGAAATTATTTTTATCGGATGGGTTGGGGGATTACAGATATTTTATTTGTTATATTCTATTCCCTTGATTTTTGTTGCGTTACTTCCTAGGGTCAGAGAATTATATAAGAATTAAAGAGCTTGATTTTATTCTTAACAGGGAATCAAATTGCTAAATTCTCACCTATTCCCTACATTTGTTTTCCTACATAATATAGTTAATGAATACCTGAGAATAATATGTTGAGGTATAGATTAATTAATAATTTATCGTAAAATCAACATGGAAAAATTAGCCTTTACACAGGGATTAATAGATAAAGGAGGAATTTGGTTTGCCCCGCAATCCAGTGTGATATCTTATCCAGAAACCGGAAATGAAACCAGTTTATTATTAGAAGAAAATAGCTTTTGGTTTCGGCATAGAAACCGTTGCATTGCAAGTTTGGTCAATAGATATTCAAAGGGGCAATTGTTTTTTGATATCGGGGGGGGAAATGGATATGTTTCTAAGGGATTGGAAGATCAAGGCGTATCAACTGTATTGGTGGAACCCGGTATTCAGGGATGTTTAAATGCAAAGGCCAAAGGGTTATCTACAGTAGTGTGTTCTACCCTTGAAAATGCGGGATTTCAAAATAATACCCTACCTGCAGCAGGATTATTTGATGTGGTAGAGCATATTGAAAATGATGTTGCGTTTCTTTCCTCTGTAAATCAATATTTGGTATCTGGGGGTAAGCTCTATATTACCGTTCCAGCGTATAATGCCTTATGGTCAGCCGAAGATACAGATGCGGGTCATTATCGCAGATATACGCTGGATTCTATGGGTAAGACCCTTAAAGCTGCCGGTTTAGAAGTGGTTTTTTCCACTTATATATTTTCAGTATTACCATTACCCATCTTATTGTTTAGAAGTTTACCCAGTCGTTTAGGGATTCATCGGGAGGCTTCTGAAGTAACGAAACATCAAAAGGAACATAGTGAACGGCAAGGAGTAGTGGGTTCCCTGCTTGAAAAAATTTGGGATTGGGAATATACCCGTATTCAACAAGTTAAACCTTTGCTTATTGGAGGAAGTTGTTTGGTGGTTGCCCAGAAGAAATCCTTTTGAGCTAAGGGTTAGTCTATTCAATTTTAATTAAGCCGTAAGAATTTCTAAAATCATTTTTGGTAAGGATCAGAATGATATTCGGTTAGCCTCTAGAATTAGAGAGTTTGTAAATCTTAAAGGATTTGGGGAAAACTCAAAAACTATTTCGCAAAATAAAATATTTCATTGGGCTGAAATAAATCAGTTTTTTCTGATAATCCTGATAATTAAACCGTTCAGGGCAAAGAAAGAGGGGGTAATAGGGTAGGTTCAGTTTTTTTGGTTATTTTGTAAGAGTATTGAGTGAAGTTGTTTTAAAATCTTTAAAAAATGGAAAATAAATTGTTTGCGAGAATGACAATTATGTTTCCATTTTATCAACGGTTAGATAGTACACTTTAAGTATATATTTAAAAAAGACTTATGAAATCAGCCCTGTGCAGATTTATCGTTTTCTGTTTGGTAATCATTTCTACGGTTACCACCCCTCTTCCGGCACAATGCTTAATAGATATTTTTGGTCAATACCCTGTAGGCACTGGGTTTAGCCCGTATATACCTGCATGTTCAGGGTCGGTAGAGGTACTAAGTAATTATTGTTACGGGAGTGAATATTCTTTGGTTCAAGTGACCTCTGGTAATTCCTATACTTTTACCGCTGGGCCAGTAGCTACTTACATAACGATTGGAAATAGTACAGGTTCAACCTCTTATGCATTTGGAACAAGTCCGGTTACTTGGGTGGCTACCTTTTCGGGTACGGTTCGTTTTTATGCTCACGTTACTTCTGCCTGTCAGCCCGATTTCGGATACAATACTCGTTCGGTTACTTGCGGGTCTGTTTACAATCCTTGCACTGTGATTAATCCTATTTCAGCGTGTTTAACCCCAGTAACTGCAAGTTTTACGGGGGGATCTGGTGCATGGAATCCAGTGATTAATAATTGTGGATATTTTACACCGGGAAGAGAACAACTTTTTTCTTTTACAGCTCCTATTACCGGTACGTATCAGCTTCAGATAACGTCTGTTACTGGAGGATTTGTGGATTATTTTTGGAAGCCGGTAAGTTCAGGCGGATGTACCAATACCTCTTGGAATTGTATAGGGGATTTCACTGCTCCTGGAACCTATTCTGGGATCAATGCCATTTCCCTAACGGCGGGTGTTCAATATTATATTATGTTAGATCCTGAAGGTACAGGAGCTAGAAGTCATACCTTTCAATTGATTTGTCCTCCTCCTCCAGATCCTTGTTTATCTATCACTACCATAGCTAATTGTGGGATCAGCACCACCTCAACGATGGTAGGCACAGGCGCCTATAATCCACCTTCAACAGCCTGTACTGGTACTACTACTACACCAGGAGCAGAAAGAATCTATATGTTTACTGCCCCCAATACGGGTACCTATCAATTACAAGTTACTGCTGCAACCGGAGGTACGGTAGATTATATGTGGAGAGATACTACTGGAGGTTGTGGAGGTAGTGGATGGAATTGTATTCGAAGTATAAATACTACGGGTACTTATACAGGTAATGTTTCTATGGCATTTACGGCTGGAAGCACTTATTATATTTTATTAGATCCTCAAGTGGCAACGCCAGTAAGCCATACTTTCCAGTTGAATTGCCCCCCACCTCCGAATCCTACGGGTATTACAACATCCGCTAATCCAATCTGTTCGGGAGGAAGTGTCACCTTATCTGTTAGCGGATCCTTTGGTACTTCTTATTGGTACACGGGTTCTTGTGGAGGAACTCAAATTGGAACAGGGCCAACAGTGTCGGTTTCTCCAACAGCTTCTACCACTTATTTTGTTCGGAATTTTAATGGTGGAGTGTTTAGTACGAATTGTGCAAGCCAATTGATTACTGTAGAACAATTATTGGGTAATAATATAGTAGGTTCCAATCAAACCCTATGTAGTGGCTTAACCCCTAATCCCTTTACAGGCACTGTTCCCACTGGTGGGAATACCAGTTATACTTATGCTTGGGAGTCGAGTACTAACAATTCTACATGGTCAGGCATTTCTGGTGCAACTCTTTCTGGCTATAGTTCTCCAGGGCAAACGAGTAATACTTATGTCAGGCGAATCGTATCGGGTGGAGTATGTTCACCCAATACTTCAGGTAATGTATCGTTAAATATTCTTCCCTTAATAAGTACCTCTGTTAATATTAATGTTTCTCCTTCTTCCACCGTATGTTCTGGAGATTTAGTAACCTATACCGCAACCCCTGTGAATGGAGGAAGCAGTCCAATTTATCAATGGTATTTAAATTCTACTCCAGTAGGCGCCAATTCATCCACCTTTACCTCTACTGCTATTCCGAATGGAAGTCAGATATATGCAACCTTGCAATCCTCAGTTCTATGTCCAAGTCCATCTATTGCAGCTTCGAATCTTAGGGATGACTGTAAATCCCATACCAGCTACTCCTGTTTTAAGTCATAACGGGCCATTATGTGCAGGTAGTGCTTTACAATTAAGTGTTGCCTTGGTTACAGGAGCGACCTATAATTGGATAGGGCCTAATGGGTTTACTTCTGCTTTACCTGTTGATACCCGAAACCCAGTCGTGTTAGCCGATTCCGGGATTTATAGTGTATATATTGTGGTGACCAATTGTACTAGTGCGGTGCAATCAGCACTCATTTCAATTACTGACCCTGTCGCAAATAATGTAATAGGGGGTGCCCAAACGATATGTGCAAGTTCCAGTCCTAATACCTTAACCGGTAGTCTCCCTAGCGGAGGTAGTGTACCTTACAGCTATGTTTGGGAAAGTAGCCCTGACCTCAGTATCTGGTCATCAGCAGGGGGGAATACCATTAATTTAACAGGTTCTTCATTAACATCAACAACTTATTTCAGGCGATTGGTATCTGGAGGATTTTGTGGTGCATCTTCTTCTTCTCCAGTGCAAATTACA
>RFSG01000146.1 GCA_009924095.1 Sphingobacteriia bacterium | reverse complement strand
CCATTGAGGTATGTTTATGATTATCTTAAATAATTATTTTAGGTTTGGTAAAATATTTTTTTTAAATCATAATTTATTTTAAAAGTGGGATTTATACAATCAATACTTATAATTGTATAAATTAATCCCTAATAAATGGAACTACCTTTGGAGTATAGGGTTAACTATTTCTCTATATTAAATATCATTATGAAAACGATTGTTTTATTTCTTGCCATACTTGGCGGTATTACTACAGTTAATGCTCAAAAATTAATGGCCAAAAATGTACCTGAAGCAGTTATTAATGCTTTTATTCGCGACTATCCATCTGTTGTATTAGTAGATTGGAGTCAGGATGGAAACAACTTTGAAGCTAAATATGACAAAGATCAATTAAAAAAATCTGCAACCTATAATGCTTTAGTTGAGATGATTGAAACAGAAGAGGAAATGGCAGCTACAGCTTTACCAGCAGCTTCTAGGGACTATGTTAGAATGACTTATAAAGAAGAAGAAATCAAAAATGTATCTAAAGTTACTTCCTCAGGTGGTACCGTTACCTATATTGGAGAAGTAAAAGGAAATATATTAATATTTGATGCTAAAGGTGCTTTTGTAAAAGCAGTTAAAAAATAAGTTAAATTCATGCGATTAAACTTACAATTTTGGAGGCAATGACTAATCCCTTAATTTCTCCTCCTCAATTTTTATTTATATAGCTATGAATAATGCGCCCCTGATAAATTAATTTGTCGGGGGTTTTTTTATTTAGGACCTCCAAGGTTTATATTGATTCTGATGCTTGAATTGATATTATTGAACAGATTTTAAAAAAGTTAAAATTAGTACTTTAAAATTCAATCTTGTATGAACAGAAGTACGGTAGTAAGCCTTTGTTTTTAATTAAAACACTGGTACTCGATTATTTAGAACTTCAGCTTTAATGCTCAAAAAATAAAAGAATACCAGTGTTTAGTCTTCCTTTGTTTTTTAATGTTTAAAAACAAATTAAGGAATAACGATTACTTTAACAGCGGACGAATTCATATTGCTTACTTGTTTAAGATAATATGTGCCCGGATTAACTGCCCCAAGTTCAATTTCATTCTTTCCCGCAATTACTGAAATTGAAGCAATTCTCTGTCCTATGGTATTGAATAATTCAAAATCACTAGGGGTAGTGCTCTCTAATGTAAACTTACCCGAATTTGGATTGGGGAATAAAATTAAATCTGAAGTATAGTTCATTCTTTTAATCCCTGAAGGAACTAATGCAGCATTTTGTCCTAGCCAAACCACGGAATTTCTAATTACTTGTCCGAAGGGGTGTGTGCTATAATAATTAGCACGTGTTTCTCCCGCCTGTAAAAATAGAGCACGCCCAACACTTGTATCTAAACTAGGGTTAAATAGTTTTGCAAACCCATTGGTGTGACATTGCGAGGATGGAGTTAAATCATTTGAGAATAAAGGATTGATTTGATTTACGTTTCTTCCAAAAGATTGACCTGTAACAAAACTCATATTGTTATAGATTTCATCAAACAATGTAAAGCGTTGATAGTTTGAGAAGCTGGTATTCGAGGAAGGGATTAGGGTATTCGTACTCCAGGCTGCCGGCTCAGGGGTTGACGTCGCATATGTAACACCATAGGTTGAAACAAAATGTCCGTAGTTGGTTGAGTACATACTGTAGTTTGTGCGGTTAGCTGACCATCCTGTAGTTGATGATTCAGCACCAAACAATTGATTAACTAATATGTTTTTATTTAAGAATCCGTTTATATGGTTATATAATCCGTGATGCATGGCTAACACGCCTCCACCATTATCTGCATAGCTTACAAGTGCATTTTGTAATTCAGGGGTAACATTTGTTGACCAATGTTTATAAAAAACAACCACATCAAATTGCTGTAAATAACTTAAAATGGAAGCGGGGTCGGTGCCATTGTAGGGAAGTGTACCGCTAATATTTAAGTGTGTTGCCGTGATGCTGTAGTTATCTTGAGGTGAACTTCCATTAAGCAAATCAACAACATGACGGTAATCGGCAGGCAGATTGGTTGTAGTAGATCCGTAGTTACAAGGAACATCATTGGATAAATTGCTTGCGTTACAATTGGTAGAATCAAGAACGCCACCGTGTAAAACCAAACAGGTGATATTGGATTCTCTTTGGGTTTTTGTTGGATATGTTTGGAGGATATTTAGCAAAGTTCTGGTGCCATGCACAACCGTTTGAGGATACCAATCGGCACTTGTAATTATTTTATAATCGCCATTGCCATTATGCACAAGGGAGTTGTGCGGAGTAGAGACAGTTGTTCTGTCCATCGTTAAATGGGTTACCTGAAGCGTTGAATAATCGGTTGCGGTACCTGGCGCAGGATAACCGGAAGCCCCTTTTCCTTTTAATAAACTAAACCCTAGTGCTTCTGCTCCTGGACCACTAGTGCTGGGAACTCTGCAAAAAACAGGGATACTAGCAGCGTGACATTGCGCATACACAGGCTTACCATTTTGCAAAGCCTCTACGATAAGGGCGTTTACTTTTTGCGCTGCGGCTTGTACCACTGCCGAAGATATTAAACGCGCACCGGCACCCTGAGCGCTATACGTTCCATCCACACGGTAATCAAGCGCACCCGTGCCACCGGGGATTACAATGGCATCATAATTATTCATGTTTACAACATCCTGAATCCTTCCGTTATGCGGTATCAGGGTTGGGGTGGCATCCCAGGTGGGATTCCAGGCACTACCAAATTGATTTTGAAACTGCTGTGTAAATTGGGTATAACTGCTGCCAGATAAAGAATTAGCAGTGGATACAATATCTGCATTACTGGGCAACATGTAAGTTGAAAAGGGTAAGGTATCGGCACTTCTAACCTCTACCGTATATCCTGCGGCCTGTAAACCACGCAATGCTACAATGTATTCTGAGTAGTAGGTGTCTTCATGAGAAACATACATTAATATGTTATTCGTTTGACAGCACAATCGAGTATAACTCATTGCGAAAAATGCTACCATCAAAATGCTTTTAATTGCGATTGTTTTTGTGAGAATGGATTTCATAGCCTTAGTTTTTTAAATTGTGAGCATGAAAATGAAATGGTATTTGAAAAAAATTCATATGTTTATTAATTCAACAATTTCGAATTCTTTTTCACATGTTAAATATAATAATCTTTCTATTTTTTTAGAATAGAAAAAATTAAATTCAGTAAGTAAACGTACAAATTACGGAAAGCTAGGGGTAGTTGACTTTCCTACAAAGGCTAATGATTACTTACCTTCCATTGCTGAAAAAAAATCAATCCATCCTTCAATTAAATAGTTTTTTTATGGTGTTTATATTCAAGATTATCTACAGAATAAAATAAATTTAAATTGTTAGTCTTACTGGTAAAACTTTGAGAAAATTCTATATTTAGGGGTTGTTATAACCTAAATTTTAAATCAATACAACTACCCATATAAAATCTATTAAGATTTTCGGAATACAAAATATATACATAAGCCATGTTTATATAAAATAAAAATCCCTTTGTTTCCAAAGGGATTTAGTAACCTGGACAGGACTCGTCCCGATAGCTATCGGGACAGCACAGGGTTACCCCAATGATTTTTGATCTGATAAAAATCGAGGTTATTCCCCTTTGTACCCGGGGCCGGACTCGAACCGGCACGAGTGTTACCCCAATGGTGTTTGAGACCATCGCGTCTACCAATTCCGCCACCCGGGCATTTTTCTTGCGGACTGCAAAAATACGGATTATTATTCTTTATACAATCTTTCCCGATAATATCCTGCTATAATACCGAACTACCATCCAATCTGTTTTCGCTAATGCTAATCGTTTTAATTTTTCTTCCCTTGAAAGCGAATTCCATTCCGTAAAATGCTTAGCCAATTTTCCTCTCCTCTCTTCTCTCACTTCCATTAGCTCAGCTTTTATTTTTGAAAGACTTCCTTCCTCAGTAGCCATCTCCAATTGTTCATTCCATTCCATCATCTCCATTAATACCGTTGCATCCGGTTTAATATCTTCCACCTGATATCCAAACAAAGAAAATAAATAAGATAATCGTAACTCTGGATCGCGTAAGGTATTCCACGCTTCATTTAATTGAGCAGACGCAATTTCTTTCTCAGATTTTATTTCATCAGAAGACAGAGAAAAAAAATCAGGATGTGTTTCTCTACTCTTCTTCAAAAACTGTTGACGCAAAACCTTTTCCTCTATCAAGTATCCTTCTGGTATTTCTAATAAATCAAAATAAGAAACTGAAGAATTCATAAAACGAGCGCTTAATGTAGCGTTAATCCAGAAGTGTTTAATGCCCTAAGCAATTGCAAGCATCCTGCTGTATCCTGAACAGGAGAAATATCCATCGTTAATAAATATCTATATTGAATTCCGGTTTGAATACGCACCAGGTCATTGGGTTTAATCCAGCTTAACCATGCGAATTGTTCGTAAGGAAGTAAGGGTAATTGAGTTGCCAATTCGTCACCATTGTTCAAGGTATAATTGCTTTTATACATTTGCGCCATGCTTTGCCACACCCGCATGTTTTGCTGATAGTCCGTAACAC
>RFSG01000145.1 GCA_009924095.1 Sphingobacteriia bacterium | reverse complement strand
GTACACACGCCTGAATACGCAATCTGAGTGAAGGCATAAGTTCCAGGAGTGGGTAAATCGTAGGCCACAAAAGTTCCTTGACGAGGAGGGAAAGAATCGGTAATCCAAAGGATAGAATCCACCGGACTTGAACCTGAATAACTCAGCGATACATACGGGTCACAAGGTTGTGCAGTTAAGGTTAAGGCAGCAAATGGTTGGGTTTGCAGGGTAATTAACTTGGTTACGGTATCATTTCCTACACAGGTGCTTTCATTGGCGATGAGTTTGATTAAAAAGGTTCCGCTGTTGGGGTAATTAAATAAAGGGTTTTGTTGGGAAGAAGAATCGGGTGGCCAGGTACCAAAGAACCATCGGTATTGATCGGCGGGTAATCCCTGATACGTAAATTGTACGGGATAAGGTGGGCAATTCCCTGATGCCGTGTAGGTAAAGTCGGCAAATTCTTTTACCTCAAAATCAATTTTAAAAGCTGCTAGATTACAGTTAGAAGAAAGGTTTTGATTCGACACCACGCCGGGAGTGGTTGGGAAATCGGAATACCCTCCACAGCCTCCACAAACGGCATGATACACGATTCCCTGAGGCGAAAATCTACTGGTACCTCCATCTACGTGTTCTTCACTTTGATTGCCGCCTAAGAAGGTTCCATATTGCAAAGCGGTAGCCTCGGGTTGTAATACCATTAAATAAAAGTCGGTGCCATTGGTGCTGGTCTTTATTGCATTTGGGGTAGTTAAAAGACCTTGGGTGCTCAAGTGTGCATCTGAAGGATTGGACGCCCCTAAGGATGCGGCCCATCCGGAACAAAACAAGTTACCACAATTGTCAACCAAGAATGCAGTAGGAGAAAGGTCAGGGAAATTTCTTCCGGAACCAAATCGGGTACTGATATTGGGTTGGGTAAGCAAACTGTCGAAGCGAATTAAAAACATTTTTCCGTTTATGTTTTCAAATAAATTCCCGGAAGGGCCGGCAATTCTGGGAAAAGCCCCTTCCGTTTGTCCGTAAATCCAAATGTTCTCCTGAGGATCTAATTGTAAAAAATACCCTTGATCATAAGCAGTTGAACCTACATAAGATGAGCGCAGCCATTGATTCCCAGTGGGAGGTAATACGGTAAGATACGCATCTGTGCTGCCCGCCGCACCTGTTTGCCAGGCGCCGGTGGTAGTAGGGAAATTGGGACTTCGGGTGCCTCCAGTTACCACTACGTTTCCATATCGGGTAGTTTTAATTCCATAGCCTGCATCTGTATCAGAACCCCCTAAATAGGTTGCCCAAAATAAAGATGTTAAATCCGCCGAAAATTTTAATACCACAGCATCCTGATCTCCTCCCGGTAAGGGTTGCGCACATCCCGGGGTAACGGGAAAATCCACCGAACGGGTATGAGATACTACATAGATTTGATCAAGTGTATCGCAATACACTTCCCCCCGATAATGATCTCCATAATTATAATCTAAACTCCCGGAATTATAGGCATCATCCCCCGTTCCTCCGATAAAAGTGGAGCCTAATAATTGATTTCCGCTGGCATTAAATTTTGCCACAAACATATCCCATCCGCCTCCTCGCGCTCCTTGAATTGGAGACGAAGTGGGGAAATTATCCGATTGGGTAGTGCCCATTACGATGAGTTCCCCTTGGCTATTCACCACAAGGCTATGCGGGTTCTCCGTTTGGCTTCCTCCCAAATAGGTAGAATAAACCAATTGTTGTCCATTGCTGGTAAATTTGGAGATACTAACATCATACACCCCTCCAAAGGTGGTTTGAAAGGCACCTATTAAAGGGTATCCGGGATTATATACCCGCCCACCTGCATATAAACTTCCGCTGGGGTCATAGGTAGCAGTGAAGCCAAAGTTATCTGCCAAAGACCCTGTGTAAGAAGAAAAGATTAAGGTTGGATCAATGACTAAGGGGAGTTTAGAATTATACTTTTCGGATACAAAACGCAAGGTGTCGTTTGTTAAATGATAATTCAGGGATATCGGAAGATTTCCTTTTTGGGGATGTATTTGCCAAGCTTTGGGAGGGGATTCGGTAAGCTGCGTGAATCCCAGATTAGAGACCAGACTTCCATTGGATTGCAACTGGGGATGAATTCCGGAATAAACAATTGCCACTTGAGAGAGGTCGGCTCCGGGCGAAAGATGTAAGGAATATTTCACATGTCCTTCCTGGTCTTCTACGATCAAGTCAATTCCGGGATATAGATTTTTCCAGGTTAAGGTGTTGTATCCAGGAACGTTAACCGCCCAGGATGCGGGATCATTGTTTAGAAAGTAATTAAAGGTGGATGGAATAGGTTGGGAAGGGATGAGTTGCGTATTGGGCTGGGTATGGATAAACCTTAATTGAAATCCATGATGGGGAAAAACAGAATCTTGAGAAAAAGAATGTTGAAGATATTCCGGATGGGCGACTACAAAAGTTAACCCGTCGTTGGTGGCAAAGATGGCTCCAAATTTAAGCGAGGCTCGGTAAAGCACAGGGGATTCCCATTGACCTGAATTGGCGATCCACTGCATATTTCCTCCTGCAAATACCCATGGAAAAAACAGGTATATATAGCTTAAAGCCAACCACCGAGCCTTCTTCATTACCCGAATATACTGAATTTTAATCCAGGAAAGAAAGACAAACGAGTGAAAGGTAATTCAATAGTATTGAATCGGGGATTAAAAAACCCCTTATTTTGTTGTTATAATCATGTCATTAGTAACCTTAGATCAAATTCAGGCACCCGTAGTAGCCGAGCTCAAACAATTTGATGCGCATTTTAGGGGAGCGATGAAAACACGTGTACTGCTATTAGACACGATTATGCAGTATATCGTAAAACGAAAAGGCAAACAGATAAGGCCTTTGTTTGTATTATTATCTGCGAATTTATGTGGGGGCATTAAACCTGAAACCTATCGGGGCGCAGCCTTAGTGGAACTATTGCATACGGCTACCTTAGTACATGATGATGTGGTAGATGATGCAGACCAACGCAGAGGTTTTTTTTCGGTAAATGCCTTATGGAAAAATAAAATTGCAGTATTGGTAGGAGATTTTTTATTGTCACGAGGCTTATTAATGTCTCTTGAACATGATGATTTTCGACTTTTAAAAATTGTGTCGAATGCAGTTCGGTTGATGAGTGAAGGGGAGTTATTACAAATTGAAAAAGCACGCAAGCTTAATGTAGATGAGCCGGTGTATTTTGATATTATTCGACAAAAGACGGCTTCCTTAATTGCTTCCTGTTGTGAAGTAGGCGCTGCCAGTGCAAGTTCAGATATTGAGATGGCAGAACGGATGCGCTTGTTTGGAGAAAAAGTGGGGATTGCCTTTCAAATTAAAGACGACTTATTTGATTATGGATCTGCCGATGTAGGCAAGCCCTTAGGGATAGATATTAAAGAAAAGAAAATGACTCTTCCCCTAATTCACGTCTTAAACAAAGCATCGTGGACGGAAAGAAGGCAAATCATTAGTGTCGTTAAAAATTATAATACGCATCCGGTAAAAGTTCGATGGTTGATTGATTATGTAATTGGGAATGGTGGGATGGAATACAAATGCAACAATATGTTCAAGAGGCGTATGCGATATTAGATACCTTTCCGGAATCTCCCAGTAAAGAATCTTTAAAAGCCTTGGTGCAATACACGATTCAAAGGGAAAAGTAAGTAGGGTTTTCACAATAAGTGTAAACTATTTTTTAGTGTTGAGTTTTAAGGGGGGGGGACATTTTATAAGCAAGGATATATGGTAAGAGTTTCCATAAAGCGTGCAGTTGGGTTACCTTGTGAACCTCAGAATTAATTTGGAGTTAAGATATTTAATGTTTAATTTATTTAACTATGAGATTATTCAAATTTAAAACTGTATTGTTGGTTGGTATCTTCTTCCTAATGTTTGGCAGCAAGGTGTTTAGTCAGAACAAAACCTACTATCCCTTCAAAAGTGAAGAACCTGTGGATTCGCGTGTGTTGTGGCCGAATTCTCAAGAGATTCAGGTATGGTTTCTGATTCCTATTGCTGAACAAGAACAGCCTGATGCTTTAAGAGGGGTAGTTAAAGAAATCATCCGCCGAATCTCTCAGGGGGAATTAAAATGTTACTCTAGCGATTTAAGGTGTCAGCATATGCCAATGGATTGGGCAGATTATACCGAATTTGAAGAAGCTCTTCGGTCAAAATGTTTGGCCGACACTCCCATTATAGCTTCTTCTATATGTGATAATGCCATAATGGAATATTATGGAAAAGCAATTGTTGGATATTACACCAGAAACCCCCAAACCCAAACGATTAAATTTGGCAAAGAAGTAGGTATTGTTGGATTCCTTCATCCAATACTTTCTGTTAGACTCACCTTTTCGGTGGATTTAGTGGATATTCAGGATATAAAATTGAAGGATGGTAAAGAATTTAATAAATGGTTTAGTAGCCTGAATTATTTTTATGTACCTAACAGAATTAAAGAATTCAAGGGCGAGTTCTCAATTTGTGATTGTCAGAATAAAGAGGAAATATCGAATATTTCTAAAACCCTCCAAACGGGTGACTTGAAATCTATAGAATTGGTAAAAAATAATTTTCGAAAA
>RFSG01000144.1 GCA_009924095.1 Sphingobacteriia bacterium | reverse complement strand
TATTAATAGCTAATTCATCCACTAAATTTGCGAAATCATACCTAAAATATCCTTCAGTTACTAAATAAACATTTATATCAGATATAAAATCGGTTTTTCCTGGCTCAGTATGAGTGGGCTTAGTATAGGAAATCTGTTTAAATAAATATGATTTGGGTACTGACATTTCTTAAACAGATTACAAATAATTGTTGGTGGAAGGAGAAACCGGAAGAGAGGCTTTGGAAGCCCCAACAAACTCAAAATAATCTAAATAAAAAGGAAGTATATTCGGAATTCTGGAATTATTCTCAGCAATTGAATTTCCCATGTTTTCCATGTTGGGTACACGACGATAAACGATTGAATACGGAGAATGCCCCTCAATTATTTTGAGTGTTGAAATGGATCTTCCTATCACAGGCAGATGGCAATAATCCATTTTTAAAATTTGTGACTCAACATAACTTACAGATACAAACTCACCAGCTAATAAGAATTTACTGTCCTCGCTAAAATAATCTCCTGGTTTCAGCATAATACAATAGTTACTGGTCCAATACCATATTTTGCCTGATAACTCATGAAATACAGGAAAAGTATCTATGATGGTTAAAAGGTTATTAAATAAATTAGGAATTTTGTCTTCTGCGTCTTGTATATTGGAATTAATTAATTGTAAAGAACTGTTTAGTTTTTGAACTAATTTTAGTAATGCTGCTTCTGCCAATTGAGCATTAATAAGTTTGGTATTAATGGGAAAAACTTTTTCGTCTAACGCAAAATATAGGTAACCAGTAGCATCAACATGAAACTTTGAAAGTGTATCTTGCTCTGCTTTGGAATAGATCGCTTTTTTAATTGCATTACCATTATTATAAAGCACACTTGGATCAACAGCAGTGTAGAGGCTAATTAAGGCATTGTTATCCAAGGGGCTTGTCATGATTTAATTAACAGCCTTGATAATTTGTATTAGTTCTCCTCCTCTGTATAATTTGTAAATGATTAGTTTCACTTCGTTACCATGACCAATTGAAACCCATTCGCCTTGATTAGTCGAAAGTAATTTCCCATCTATACCATATTCCTCTAATTTCAATTCTTTACCTGAAGCATCGCTTATAATACGCGTGCCATCTGGTAAATTAATAAGAATTAAATCTAAAGAATTTAATAATTCTTCTGTGGAGGTACCTGGTGAATTGGAATAAACAATATATGGGGTATTAGTTGGTAAATCACAAATGTATGTATTGTCAAACTCGTCTACTTCATTCATTCCATTTTGCAAATCTACAATCGAGCCGATATTGTAATTACCAGGTTGAAGCCCTGGAATAGTTGCCAAGTTCAAATTACTTACATAATAATTGTAACTGCCAGGTGCAATTGGAGGTTGAAATGTGTAGGTGCCAAATAGATAATCATCAGAGGAATAAAACCTATCGTTGGAAAGAAAAAACGCACATTGGATAGGATAAGTCCAGTCCACGATATAATAATTAAATTGGAGTAAGGCATTACAGGAAATATTATTTCCATTTTGAGTTGCGCCAAGTGGAGACATAAAAGCAGCAACGTTTAGTCCTTGAGTTCTGCCTGTTAAGGACAAAAGAAGCATAAATAGGAATGAAATTAAAGTGGTTTTCATAAATGTTAGGGTTAATTAAGGGGTTTGACACAATGTAGTAGATGAAAAATCAGGCAATTCCTGCGGATCTTGTCGCAACATTACTAAGTTAGTGGGAACTTTATATTCCCAACATGCTCCAGCTACGGGTTTTGCGTCCTGATCCATTCTTCCTTCAGATTCAGCTATTTCCTCAGCCATGGCGATGTACTCAGGATCATTCGTGGAAGGCGGAGGCCCCCCCATCCAGATTTGGCCTGTATGATAAAAATGTAAAACTGCTGCTGCCATCCTAGGTCTTACAGGTACTTGTACTCTTGCAAAACCGGATTGAAGAAACTTTTCAAATAAAGGGTCTGTATCCTTAATCGTTTTAGATCTTAGCCAAGTAGTTTTTCTACCCCAGAAATAGGGATAAAGGCGGAAGGTCATATTATTCCATTCAAAAGCATGTTCAACAAACTTAACAAAGCTACCTTCTGCTCCTGCCCGAGTATTACTAAATTGGGGAAATCCCTGCGATGGTTGATTGTCCATCATTGCGCTGAAAGCCTCGTATTTCTGACCAGTCCACATCTCAATACAGGCTCTTTTTAGTTCTTCCCTAATTATGGATTGGTTCTTTGCTGGGTTATCACCTTGAATATTGACGCCCTGTTGAATTTCCAATGCCGACATCTGATTTTTATAATCAGCCAGTTTCCGGTTATAAGCATCTACAAAAAGAGCGTATGTTTTTAATTTCCAACGATCAAGAGTTTCTCCGGTACGCACACATCTTACCATTAAGTTTACTGCAAAAGGAAAACCAACGTCGCCTTGAAAAGTAACTGGGAGTTTGCCAGTGATTTGGGTAAGATAAAAATTAGCCCCAGTAGTATTCCAAAATGACCAAGTCCAATAATCACCTACAATTGCTTGTACCCAACCGTTGGTAGGACCGGAATTTTTGAACATTATTTTAAAATATTCCGTTTCATATCCTTCGGGTATATCAAGGTTATCAACATGGTATAGGTAGTCATTTTGGTTATAACCTGAAACCGGTTCCTTTTTATAAGCCTTATTAACCCATATATACGCTGGAGGAGGAGGTGTTACATCTGTTACTCCTAAAATAGCTGCAAATTTTATGTAATTCCATTGATTAATACTTGTGGCATTTATAAGTCCAAATGATTCTAATGGATCCGGAATTGGTATTTTTTTTTCATCCCCTGCCCCTTTAATCATAGAAAAAATATGAAATGCGGCTGGTTCAGGAACCATAAATTCATAAAAAGAGCGCTGCCCGTAATTAAATATTTGAGAATGATAAATCTTATCTACGAAATGAAAAATTCCTCTAACATGACTAGCACTATCTATATTGTTGAAGGCATGTGTATTAATATCAATTACTTCATCAATGGTCGTTCGTGTTCGCTGAAATCTGACTTTTTCAATTACCCTTTTTCTTGTTTTTTCCATTAACTCTTTTGAAAAAGCTGTAGCAGACTTAACAGAATCAGTCATGGCGGTGGAAGAAACTGCACTTTGCTGATTATTGTTTGTATAGGATGCCGTTACTGCAACAGGTCCATATCCTGCTGTTAATGAAACACCAAAACCACTGTCACTTCCGGTTTGATTTTGATCCATTTGTTCTAAAACAAGAGAGGATTCTCTTTCCATAGAAAGTCTTTCTGTTGTGCGTGTTTCAGAATCAGTTTCAGAATATCGTTCGGTTTCCTGTATAGTAGTGTCTTCAACCCGATTAAGCTTTCTGTTTTCTCGTCCTTTACTTTCCCTGGCCATGATATTCTCTATATGCGCCACTTCCCCAATTTCGTACTTCTTTAATCTGTGTTTTACTATTAGCAAATCACCAACACCCACTGCATTAAACAATCCGGAATTCTTTGGAATGGTTCCACCCACAAAAGGAGCGCAAGGATTTATGGGAGCATCATTACCTGTACAATATTTACTATTTATAACATAAATGCCAGTACCTGTATTATGACCTATATTTACAACTGTTTCACCACCTCCAGCTTGTACACCACCACCCAATTGGCCTCCATAGACAATATCATAATCCAGAGGTATCGCTTTATCTATTCTATCATATAGGACTTCGGCACCAACACTGTTATTTGGAATATTTAATTCAGTTATTACAGCTTTTGTGGGGTTTGAAAGGCTATTATAATTCGCTGCACTCAAAAAAGCAGGATCCTGTGGGGCGGTTAACTCGAATGAAGGAAATACTTGATATTTCCCGCAGTTTCCCAAATTTAGTGATTGTTGGGCGGCCTCAATTATAGGTCTCCTTTCAATGGCAACCGCTTCATTTTGTATTCTTAATGCCAATTTTACTTCTTCATAAGCATTTATTTTATTTGATATCCTTTCTAATGCTTCTGCTCGCAAAACCTCAGCAGAATTATCTGGTTCATCGATATTTTCTTCTATCGGAGTTACAACGCTAGGTAAAGGGAATACTGGATTGGGTAGGATTATCGTGCCTAAAGCTTTTTTTCTAAATCCTTCTTCTGTATCTAGGTCAGTATCGTCAGCAATAATTTGTTCAAACAAATTTAATATTTGAATATATCCTGTTAAAGCTTCGCGTACTTTATAGTTTTTGGGTAGAATAACCTCAGCAAATAGATTGTCCCATAAGCGTAGCTTCTTCTCTAAATAATCAGCATCAGCAACATATGCCTCAATAGTGGAAGGAATTATATTCGTTTGAACTGCTGTGCGAAAAGATGAAGGTGAATTTGTAAAATCATTGCCAATTTGATAATCCAAAACTTCAGCTAATTCAGGTAATAAAGTATTAAGGGATATGGGGTCAGGAAGATAATGGGTACTATTTGCTCTATAGTTTGAAACTGCGTTCTCCATAGAGGTAAGTAATGCAGCAGGTAGAGATGCCCCCCCCCCTTCAACTATTGTTTTTAAGGTAGTGAATAATAGAGGTTCTGTTGCTTCAATTGCTGCTAGTGCAGCGCCTGATATGGAATTAAAAAAATTAGTTACAATTGTAAT
>RFSG01000143.1 GCA_009924095.1 Sphingobacteriia bacterium | reverse complement strand
GTGAAAAACACTTAATAAATAGGTAAACCGTCTTTGCGTTCTTTGCGTTAATAAGCACTTAATAAAATGATAAACTTTCTCTGCGTTCTTTGCGTGAAACATCCTTTATGAAATGAATACAATTTCTTTGCATGATTAACAAATAGAAATTACTCTATTACCAAACCATAAATATGATTAAACTTAAGTTAAAGCTCAAGCCTCAATTCAATAATACTGATCATTTCCCCAAACCCTTATTTACACAAAAATAATTCGTAGTCGTAAATATTTCTAACTGTTCTCCGTAAGTTTTAATCGGCAATAATCCATCTTTTAATAATACATATATATCAAAATTATTCTTTAGTAATAAATAAAAATCCTTAAAATAGGTTCTGGAATCAATATTACAGCCTCCAAATTCAAATTGAATAAACTGAATATTAGGTAACATCCTTATACCGCCTTGTAAAACTTCCAATTCATGACCTTCTACATCTAATTTTAATAAATCAATTTTTTCAATTCCCTGTTGAATGCAGTATTGATCTAACGTTTTAAACTGGCATATTTCTTCGGTGGTTAATTCAGTTCCGATATGGTCGAGATTACGTGAATAAACACTTGCCATACCGGAAGCAATAGTATCATAATGTAAAACCAGGGGTTGTTCTTTGGAGCTTAATCCGAATAAATTCAGGAAAATATGAGGGGATGCTTTAATTTTATTTTGTAAGAATGAATACGTTCGGGTGGAAGGTTCAAAACAATGCAGTTGTAACTTTTCCGGAGAGAAAGTTTTAATTACTAAATCTGCGTAATTCCCCTTATTAGCGCCCACATCAAAAATTACCCAGGCATTTTGCTGATATTTTTTTTTAAGCAAAGCTAAGGCATAGGCTTCGCCACTATCTTCAACACTGGCGCCTCCTCCGTAATTCATTCCCCATAAACTCACTTGATGTAAAAGCCGAAAAAAACCTGCTGTCCAGGAATAACCTAAAATTTTCTTTAAACCTTGGGTAATATTTTTTTTCATGGTACCAGTCTTAAGGATTCATAAATTACGGATGGAATTAAACAATAAAACCGGAAAACTTTACAGCTTTCCGGTTTTTTCTAATTTCAATACCTATTTAAATAAGGACTTTATTAATTCAAGGCATTTACAAAGCGGGTCAATTTTGATTTTTGATTGGACGCCTTATTTTTATGAATAAGGTTTGTTTTGGCTAATCTATCTAACATTGAAATTACTCCGGGCAATAAGGGAGCAGCTTCAGCTTTGGTAGTTAAAGATCTGAGTTTACGAATGGCGGTACGAGCCGTACTCATTCTATAGCGATTGCGCAATCTGCGAGTGGCAGTCTGACGGATTCTTTTCTTGGATGATTTATGATTTGCCATGCGGTTAAGGAAATCGGACTGCAAATATAGGAAAAACTTATTACCTGACCCAAAATTTTTTAAGATTAATTACCTGCACTTACTTCAATGGGTTTGTACCTTTGTAAACATGTTGGATCAATGGAAATTAGGGGAGAAAACTTTTACCTCCCGCTTAATTTTAGGAACTTCTCATTATCCTAACCCTTTGGTTTTACAACAAGCCTTAAAGGCTTCGGGTACGGAAATGATAACTGTTTCCATTCGCAGAGTGGATCTTACCCAAAAAGATCAAACCTTTTTATCTCTGCCGGGAATGGATCAATATCACCTGCTTCCCAATACCTCCGGGTGTTACACGGCAAAAGAAGCCATATTAACCGCTCAATTATCCCGGGAGGCTTTACAAAACAATTGGATTAAAGTAGAAGTGATAGGCGATGAAAGAACGTTATTGCCAGATGTGGTGGAGTTGTTAAAGGCTTGTGAAACCTTAGTGAAAGAAGGTTTTGTGGTGTTGCCTTATTGTAACGATGATCCAGTTGTGTGTCGTCGTTTACAAGATATAGGATGTGCGGCAGTAATGCCTTTGGCAGCACCCATAGGATCGGGCTTAGGCATTCGTAATCCCCATAATCTGGAAATGATTCGGGAGATGGTTTCTATTCCGTTGATTATCGATGCAGGCATTGGAACCGCTTCAGATGCCGCCAAGGCTATGGAATTAGGCTATGATGCGGTGTTGTTAAATACCGCAGTGGCAGAGGCCTCAGACCCTATAGGGATGGCAACCGCCATGCGAATGGCAATAGAAGCCGGACGATTGGCCTACTTATCAGGTAGAATCCCTAAGATCCCATTTGGTAAAGCTTCTAGTCCTTTGGAAGGACGCATGTTTCAGGCCTAATATGGAATTCCGTACCGTTTGGAAACCTGAGCCCAGCTCCTGGAAAGTGGATCATCAAAGTCCTGTTCTTACGTTGGGTTCTTGCTTCGCAGAAAGAACAGGGGAAAGACTCTATAATTGCCATATCCCCGTTTCGGTAAATCCCTGGGGAACCTTGTTTCATCCCCTATTAATGGAAAGGCTTATGATGGAAGCCTTACATCGTCAACGCCCGGAATTAGATCCCTTTTTACAGGAGGGAGACAGAGTTGTTTCTTTGTTATATCCTTCCTGGTTTCGGGCGGAAACAACTGAAGAGTTGTCATCTCAAATTCAAGAAACCCACACGTATATAGCGGATAATATCTCAGCTTATTCCTACCTCATCTTAACTTTGGGCACCGCTTGGGTATATCAACATCGTAATTCAGGCAAGTTGGTGGCAGCTTGTCATAAAGCTCCAGCAAGAGAATTTGATAAGATACTTCTCAAACCTGAAGAGGTAATCCTCAGCATACATAATCTGGTAAGAGCCGTCCGGCAATTTCAACCGCACATAAAAGTTATTCTTACCGTAAGTCCTGTTCGCCATACCCGGGATACCATTCCTCTTAACGCGGTTAGTAAGTCGGTATTAAGATATGCTTGTCACGAATTAACCCAAGACCCTAAAGTGTTTCGGTATTTTCCAGCATATGAAATCTTAATGGATGACTTAAGAGAATATAGGTTTTATGGGGAAGATATGATTCACCCAAATACCGTGGCTGAACAATATATATTTGAAAGGTTTTCAGAAACATTTTTTTCAGAATCAACCCGAGAAATTAATGAAGCTATTGAAAGTCTTCAACAAGGATTAGCGCATAAACCCAGAGTAAAAGGATCTGAATGGACGAAACATTTGGAAAGGATGTTGGATCAAATTGAAAGATTGGAAAAAGAATATTCCATTCGGTTAGACAGAGAAAGACAGAAGTTATTGCAGTTAATCGAAGGGCAACAAATATTCTAATATGAAGGATATTGTCATTCGTCTTTTGGTTTTAATTGGATGCACACTTCAGGCTTCAGCTCAAACTTTACCGGATCTTCAATCTAATTGGAAAGAATTATCTCAACTAAACGGTATGCGTCAAGCGCAAATGGGCATAGCTATCATAAACCTTACCACGGGTCAAACCCTTTGGCAGTCGAATGGAGAGAAGTGCTTTATTCCTGCTTCTGCTCAGAAATTATTAATTGCAGCCACTGCACTTTCTACACCTGGAATAGCCCCTAATTTTCTCACACGATTGGGTTATACCGGAAAGCGTAATGGAGATATTCTTGAAGGAGATTTGGTAATTATAGGAAATGGAGATCCCACCTTAGGCATGGATTGGGCTGGAACAGAGGGGACCTTAGAACAATGGGCGCAACAAGTATTTGGACTGGGGATACGGCAGATTAGCGGAAATGTAATTGCTTATGCAGGTAACTGGTCATCTGATGAAAATGGAAAAGAATGGTTGTATGAAGATGTAGGAAACTATTATGGAGCAGGGCCTTCGGGGTTATGTTGGAAAGAAAACCTCTATGAGTTGACCTTAACTTCTTCTAGTCCAGGTTCGCTTTGTCAGGTATTATGGACTTCCCCTGCGATTCCTGGATTAGTACATCATTCTTCGGTGATGGCAAAAGGAACACAAGATCAGGCCTATATTTTAGGGGGATTTGAACAATGGGATCGTAAAGTGGTAGGAACCTTACCTGCTCATAAAGGACAATATGTCATAAAAGGCGCAGTGCCGGACCCTGCATTGCTGATTGCACAACAATTAGCAGAAATACTTCAGAAAAAAGGAATAAAATTAATTGGGAAACCGATGCGTCAATATAGTGCAAATCCTGGTTTTGTGAAGGATATTGATACAGTGTATAGCCCTTCCTTAAAAAAGATTTGTAGGCGTATGTTATGGGAGAGTCAAAATTTATATGCTGAAAATTTGTTATTACACGTATCCAAATCTCAAAACAATGTTTTAGGTGGGCTTCAAGCCATCAAACAGTGGGCAAAAACGGCAGGGATAGATACTTTTCAGCTTAGGTTGGCAGATGCTTCAGGATTGTCGCCCTTAAATGCGATTAGTCCAGTATCCTTAGCATTGGCTGCTCGATCATGGTATAAGTTAGATAAAACCGAAGGGTTAAGAGAACAAGTGCCAGGTGCTTATACCAAAAGTGGCTATATTAATGGGGTTAGATCATATGCAGGTGTTAAAGGGAATTATGCGTTTGCAGTGATGGTAAATTTCTTTCAAGTTTCTCCTTCTGAAATGAGAAAACAAATGGAGAAAATTATTTTAACCATTCCTGCTCAATAAATATATAGTATACCTTATTAGTTTATTATATTTATAATAGGTATAAAAATATAATATATT
>RFSG01000142.1 GCA_009924095.1 Sphingobacteriia bacterium | reverse complement strand
GACCGTAATTGCGGGTTATTGTGTAGCAGGGTTTTTTAGTATGTCAGATATCATTCAATTATTACCGGATTCTTTAGCTAACCAAATTGCAGCAGGAGAAGTGGTACAAAGGCCAGCAGCAGCAGCCAAAGAACTTCTTGAAAATTCCATTGATGCCGGAGCTACCAGAATCGAACTTTCACTTCAGGAAGGCGGCAAAACTTCGCTTCAAGTAATGGACAACGGTAAAGGAATGAGTTACATGGATGCACGTATGTGTTTTGAACGACATGCCACCTCCAAAATTAAAAAACCTGAAGATTTATTTTCTATACGAACCATGGGATTTAGAGGTGAGGCAATGGCCAGTATTGCTGCCGTTGCTCAGGTGCAACTAAAAACTCGTCAAGTAGAGGATGAAATCGGAACTGAAATAATTATAGAAGGAAGTGACCTTAAAAAACAAAGTCCTTGTATGGTACCCAAGGGAACTATCATTACGGTCAAAAATCTTTTTTTTAATGTTCCTGCACGTCGGAACTTTCTTAAATCCTCGGCACAGGAAGCCCGTTATGTAATACAAGAATTTCAAAGGATCGCACTTGCGCATCCTGCTGTATCATTTGTATTAAATCATCAGGATAACATCTTGTATAATCTAACCGGAGGAACGCTTCTAGACCGAATACTACAAGTGTTTGGTCCGGATACTCAAGAGAGTTTAATTCCGGTCGAAGAGATAACTCCTTATGTATCCATTAAGGGATATGTAGGTAAACCGGCTTCTGCCCGTAAAATCAGAGGAGATCAGTTCTTTTTTGTGAATGACCGATATATCAAAGACCCAGCATTACATCATGCAGTTCTATCCGCTTATGAGGATACATTATCTCCTAATACTTTTCCTTTGTATGTGGTGTATATTGAAATTGCTCCTGAACATTTAGATGTAAATATCCATCCTTCTAAAACAGAGATAAAATTTGATGATCCCCAAGCTGTTTATCAACTGCTGAGAAGCGCAATTAGAAAGGCTATTGGAGGGTTTCATTTAACAGGGGATAGTGTTGGTTCCCCGCTTAAAGGAGAGGGACCTTCTTTACCAGATACCCAATGGACAGTAGGTGATATGGCTAGAAGGCAACATAGTCGTTTGCCAGATCAAAATTGGCAAGCCTTAATGGGTAAAAGTTTACATACTCCATCCGCATCAGGAAACGCTTCTTTTACGCCTCAACCCCTGTTTCCGTACTTTGCGCCTACCCCTGCATCAAATTTAGATACTCCTACCCCGGAAGCTTTGCAGGTGTTTAACCGGTATCTCGTGATCTCCACTTCTATAGGTTTACAAATTGCAGATCTGATCAGGATTCGTCAAAGGATATTCTATGAATCCTTACTCCAACAATCTGTATCCCCTAAACATACCCAAACGTTATTATACCCGCAAAACTTTAATACATCTCCAGCAGAGGCTTTTCTTTTAGATCAATATTCTTCTTTATTGAATACACTGGGTTTCGACCTTCGACAATTTGGCCCTAATACATGGTTGATTAGTGGAATACCTGAGGAACTCGATCCTCAACAAGCAACTGAAATCCTAAAAGGCTTGTTGGCGGAAGCTGAAATAAATAGCCCTGGCGACGTTCTTAAGATAAAATGGGCACAACAAATAGCTCTGCAACATAAATATTCTCAGCCTGGCAAACTAAAGGCCGAAGAAATCCGTAATCTGATGCATACTTGGAAAGCCTGTCAACAACCCGCACTTACGCCTGATGGTAAACCAATTTGCCGTATCTTGAATGAAGAATCACTCATTCGTTTATTGAATTCATAAAAAACGCTATGTTCACAAACCTCACCCCGGTGGTTAAAAACCTGGTCATCATCAATGGGATTGTATTTGCTTTTCTATTTATGATTAATCTTACCTCTCTAGCCGATTTGCAATATTATTTTCTATTGTTTAAAAACGATTGGATATTACCCCGCCCCGCTGGTTATGCTGAATTGTTTAAACCCGTTCAATTGGTTACACACTTTTTTGCGCATAAAGAAATTTTCCATATTCTATTTAATATGATGGCGTTAATTAGTTTAGGAACTGGTGTGGAATATATTTTTGGATCGAAGAAGTTTCTTGAATTTTATTTATTCTGTGGATTTGTAGGGGGAATCCTAATTACAACTTTAGATCCTTCTTCTGCCCCGGTGTTAGGAGCCTCAGGAGCAATATCAGGGGTAATTGTTGCCTTCGCATTTTTCTTTCCAAAAGAACGTTTGTCCGTTTTCTTTCTTCCCCCGATTGAGGCTCGATGGGTAGCAACTGCCATTGCAGCGTTATCTGCTATTTTTGTCTTCACCGGAACCGGTGGGTCCATTTCACATTTTGGGCATTTGGCAGGAATGGTCGCAGCTGCTGTGTATCTAGGATTTTATCAATTAAAAGCAAAACTCTAATGGTGTGGCGGTATAAAGAACCCGACTGGATTCTTTATCTTCTCGGAGGGGGATTTGTGCTATCGGCTTTATTGTCATGGATACTTCCTGAAGCTTATCCCACATTATTATTATTTGCCCTTCCAGGAAACTTCAATGAATTAATTGAACGCCCTTGGACTCTATTAACCCACCCTTTTGTTGCTCCAACTGCACGTTGGCTATCCGTTCTGATAGATCTAGTTATTCTCTTTCAATTTGGGCAACTGTTGATTAGTTTGCAAAGAAACATCAGCCTTTTACAATTGTGGATCTGGGGTCAATCCCTTGCCCTATTTTTAACCTTACTGGGGCTTTTGTTCTATAGCCATGCAGGGTATGGAAACTATTGGTCCACTCCCATCTTAACCGCTCTTATCGCCTATTTAGGATGGTTAGTGCCCGGTTATAGAATACAGGTGTTTTTAATTGGCCTGGTTCCGATGCGTTGGATAGCCATTGGTCTTACTTGTATTTTATTTATAACACAATCTGGTCAGGCTCCATTGGCTTTTCTAATGCCTTTGGGGGGAACTATCGGGGGATCATTATGTTTTGCTTTTTCTCAAAATAAAATAATTATTCCTACCCATTTAACTAAAATTCCTAAAATAAATAAGCCTATCATTTCTTCAGAACAAGTTAGTCAAGCAGAATTAGATTCTCTACTTGAAAAAGTAGCTCAAAAAGGATATGATGGATTATCTCGTTATGAAAAAGAACGGTTAGAAAAAGCTAGTCGCCAATAACATGAAAAAAAAACGTGGGATGGTTTGGAGATGGCCATTAATCATTTTAAATCTCCTTTCCAGCCTAGGATTATTACTTGCCTATTCTAGTAGTATAATTCCCCCTGATATTTGGTGGGTGCCCTCTTTATTTGGAACGGCAACAGCTTATTTACTTTTATTACAATTACTTTGGGCTATATTTTGGGCATTTAATTCAGGAATACTCACTGCCATCAATTTGGTCTTCATGGCTTCAGGATTTACTTTATTGGCGGATACTTTTCAATGGAATTATCCGGAAAAAAATCAAAATAATTCCTTAAGAATTGTAACTGCAAATGTAGGCGTATTTGAATATCATCCAGATACGGGCATGGTTGCCTTAAATAGATTAATTAAATTAAATCCTGATATTTTATGTATACAAGAGTTTTATGAACATCCCGATACCTCTTTAATTCAATTTATAAAAAATAATTCAAAATTAAAATATCATGCTTTTGTACCCATTCAAAAGCATTATGGCTTATTAACTATTAGTAAATATCCTATTATGGCTTCTGGATTAGTAGATTTTAAACAACCAGATTTAGGAACCAATGGTGCCTTATACACAGACATTAAAATCAAAAAACATAAAATAAGAATTTATAATATTCATTTGGCTAGTATGAGAATCCAACCTCACCTAAAAGAAATATATCAAGCCGGAACACATGTAATGGAGGAAAAAGAAGATATTATCAGTTTGTTAAAGAAATTAAGAAATAGTTGGAAGAAACAAGTTTTAATGGTGAATAAAATAAAACAACATATCGGAAATAGAATTGATAATATATATTTATGTGGGGATTTTAATTCCACACCCTATACCTATATCCAAAGAGAATTAGCCTCTGGATTTAAAGACACTTTTCGTGAAAAGGGAAGAGGTCTTGGATTTACTTTCCGTACAAATTTCCCTTTAATTCGAATAGATTATATTCTTGTTCCGAAAAATAAAAGAGTTTTACGACATGAAACGATTTTATTTCCGGAAAGTGATCATTTTGCAGTATTAGCTGAAGTTGGGAATTAAATAAAATAAATCGGTAGATGGATGAAATACTAAATAATTAATTAATTGAATTAATAATACTCTTAAACTATGAAAACCTCTTCACTTATAGCCAAACACTTTCGGGAATTTCATAAAGGCGGAAATTGGACAGGCACTAATTTAGAAGAAACGCTTAAAGAGGTAGATTGGAAAGTAGCAACCAGTACCTTACAAAATTTAAATTCCATTGCTGCCTTGGTGTTTCATATCAACTATTATATGGAGGCGATTATTGGAGTGCTAAATGGTGGACCCTAAAATGCACATGATAAATATAGGTATGATCTAATCCCCATTGATTCAGAAGAAGATTGGAATAAATTAATAGAAATAGTCAGCAATAATGCAGAAAATTTAGAAAAATCAATGGAAAACTTCCCAGATTCAAATCTCACAGATATATTTTCAGATGAAAAACATGGGAATTATTATCGGAATTTCCATGGAATGATAGAACATTGCTATTATCATTTAGGA
>RFSG01000141.1 GCA_009924095.1 Sphingobacteriia bacterium | reverse complement strand
AATCCACATTTTTTATTTAATACATTAAACACGATTGCTGCATTAATTCATGAGAGTCCGGAAATGGCAGAAAAAGCGGTAGAAAATCTGGCCTTTATATTTCGATATACCTTAAAAACATCAGGAGAAAATTTTGTAACCATTGGCAATGAACTTACTTTAGTAGGAAAGTATTTAGAAATTGAACAATTCCGATTTGGTGAGCATCTATCCGTGGAACTCTCTATTCAACCCGGTTGTGAAGATGTATTAATTCCAGCTTTGGTGATACAAACCTTAGTAGAAAATTGCATCAAACATGGAATTGCAAAAATATTGGAAAATGGAATCATCAAAATTATCGTAAGGGCCTCGGAAAATATAATGACAGTAACCGTTGAAGACAACGGACCCGGCATCCGTTCAGACCGGATAACTAAGGGTACAGGGCTGAATAATATCCATTCAAGGCTACATAGTTTGTATGATGTTCCCGATATCCTAATATTTGAAAATACTGGCAACGGTACGAAAGTAACCTTACATATTCCAATTCGCAGAAATGAAAAATAAATATCGAGTTCTAATAGCAGACGACGAAGCTCCTGCCCGCGCAAAAATGCAAAGAATGCTTTCTACCATCGAAACTGTAGAAGTAATTAGCTTAGCAAAAAATGGCCTTGAAGCCTTGGAACAAATTGACCAGCTTAAGCCAGACATTGTTTTTTTAGACATTGAAATGCCAGGCCTAACTGGTATTGAAGTGGCCAGAAGTATTGGCACGAGTAAGGTTCCTTATATTGTTTTTGCAACAGCTTATAATGAATTTGCCGTTAATGCTTTCGAATTAAATGCAATTGATTATTTATTAAAACCTTTTAATGAGGAACGATTACTTCAAACGATTGAAAAAATTCAAGCTCAGCCCAAAGGTCGTTTTGCAGAAGAAGTAATTAAAAGTATTGATAAAGTTGCCCAAGAATGGGAAGAAAACAGTTCTTTTCAGTTCTCTAATAAAATCCCTATCCCTACTATTGACCGATATAAATTGGTGGATTATGATGATGTAATTTGTATTGAAGTAGAGGAAAGATTCACCATTATTTATACAAAAGATCGCACCTATACGGTGTCCCAAACGTTAGATCATTTTGAGAAAAAACTACCAACACGTGAATTTTTTAGAATTAACAGAGCGTGTATTATCTCATTATCTAAAATAAAAGAAATTGTAATCTGGTTCGGAAACCGATTTAAAATAGTTTTAACAAACGGAAAAGAGGTAATTAGTAGCCGGGAGAAATCTAAATATTTAAAACAAATATTAAAATATTAATTCCGGTTTAATTATTTACCCTAAAAAAAAAGAGCCTTGTTAGGCTCTTTTTTTGTAATTAAATTCTGTGTATTAATGAACAATTAATAAGCGGAAAGAAGTCACTTTATCTTGTCCTAATATTTTCAAGGTATAAACTCCAGAAGGTAATGACTTAACATTAATTTCTGCATTTCCTTCAGTCATGGTAAACATCATTTGTTTGCCATTCATATCAATTACTTCTAATTGTAAAGCATTTTGATCGGTTTCAATCTTAACTACTTCTTGTGCTGGATTAGGATATACTTTCCATCCTGTTTCTTCTGCAAGAACGGGTTCAGCACTTACAGAAGCAAAGGTAAAGGCAGGTGATACGCTTTCACAATAAGAAGCACTATAAATCCGAACCTTATAATCTCCATTAACTGCAGGAACAATGGTTTGGTTACGATAATTACCTAATACTAACGCAGAATCATTTACCGTCCATAAATAACCATTGGTAATCGCTGAAGTTCCAGAACTCATCAATTCATTTGTAATCAAGGTTGCATTCCAATTTAATGAAATGGTAGGTGTTGGTAAGGTATCAATTACCACAAATCGAGAACTAGAATACCCTTTACATCCATAGGCATCTGATTGGGTAACATAATATTCACTTTCTGCTGTAGTTTCAAATGTATTTAAGGTAGAACCTGCAATTGCAACAGAATCTTTATACCATTGATAAGAATAACCGGAAACCATAGGCACTGAGAAACGAGAAGTATCTAAAGTACATTTAAAAATTGTACTTACATTCTGAGGTGTTAAAACCACTTGAGGAATTGGTCTGATTTGAACACTTACTGGACCTGCTGTTGCTTGACAAGTGGCATATCCAGAATTGGTAACTGTTACACTTACATTGGCAGCAGAATTATTTAAAGTAATGGTATCCGTATTATTACCAGTTGACCAAATCACAGAGTAAGCATCATCCTCATTTACATAAAGTGTAATCACATTTCCAGCACAAACGGTATCTGCTCCGTCATTAAAGATGGTAGGGGTTGGAACATCATATCCCATGATAATTACCTGATCATCTGGAATAGATAAACAACCAAAGGCAGTGCTTCCGGTTACGGTTACTGTATCTGTGGCATAAATAACTACTGAATCAGCGGTAGATCCGGTTGACCATAAATAATTAGTAGCTCCGGTTGCTTTTACGATTACTGAATCTCCGTTACAGAATTTCACCAAGGCAGGCTGATTAATACTTACGTTAGGTCTTGGGGTAACGGTTACTGAAACTACATTTGAGAATGCTCTACAATTATAAATAGAGTCTCTTAATTCAACCTGATAATTTCCTGAATTACCGATTACAATATTTTGAGTTGTTCCTTGATTGTTATTCCAAACATACCGATATCCAGCAGGAGCTGAAAGTGTAACTGGCACATAGCTACAAGTATTAATCGGACCTGCAGGAGTAACTGTATTGGTAGGAAGTGGAATAACATTTACAATTTTTTCTATTGAATCTGCACAACCAAAACTATTGGTGAGTACTACCCGATAGGTATTTGCTGCTGTTGCATAAAAACTTGAAATGGTTTGTCCAGAACTCCAAGCATAAGAAGCAATCGTAACGTTATTTATAGTATTCGCTCTTAATTCAATAGAATCACCAGAACAAATATTTAAAGTCCCAGAGGGAGAAATGATAGGGGCAACACGAGGATGTTCAACAACATATACTATGGAAGATGGAGTTAGGCAAGTGGTAGGACCTGTTGCGGATACTTGCATACCATAGGATTGATTAACCCATACACTTTGTGTGGTTTGACCATCAGACCACAAATAGGAAGTTGCTCCAGCAGTTGCCACTAGTTCCACGCTATCTCCTTCACAAAAACTAATGTTCCCATTAGCAGTTATAGCCGGAACAGGTAAAAAATCAGTTAATACAGTTGATGAAGTGTCTTTACATCCATTAGCATTCGTTATAATCACATTATATGAATTTGAAGCATAACTATAAATAGTAGGAGTAGTTGCACTTGTGTTCCATAAATAGGAGGTCATTCCAGGAGTTGCTTGAAGTAAAACACTATCTCCTGAACAACGATTTAAGGCTCCAACATTAGTGATAGTTGCAACCGGTTGAGGATTTTGAGTGACATAAGTAATGCCTGAGGTACGTGTACATCCGTTACCATAAGTAACTGCAACATTGAATGTGCCTGTATTATAAACACGAATAGAAGAGGAGGTTGCCCCGTTGCTCCATAGATAAGAATTTCCTGTATTAGCAGTTAAGGTAACTGAATCTCCAATACAAAAAGTGGTAGGACCTGAAGGAGTGATGGTAGCAGCCGGTGCACTAATCACGCAACCGGTAAGCGGTGCTGAACAATAGCTATACGAAACCCCTCCCCCTGGATTAAACACTCCCCAGTTATTGGCTAGGTTATTTACAATTACAGATACGCCTGCATCTGTAATGTAGGTATTTAAGGTTCCTCCTACAGGAGTATTCACTGCACTTCCAGTTGGGGCATATACCAAAGAGCGATTGGCATCTACCATGTTTAGCGTAGCACCGGGCTCTAAATAAAATATTTTGTTAACCACACTTTGTGCAGTTACCACTCCACCAGAACAAATCCAAACTTCAGATTGAGGTCCACCAGTATAAGTAATGGTTCCTGAGGCTACAAAAGTATTTGGACTAATTGAAGGATTTGGGGAATATACATTAACCTGTTGAGTTAAGGTATCATTACATCCTAACCCTGAGGTAACTATAAGTTGTATGGTTTTAGCTCCTGTAGAAGAATAAATAAAATTACCAGGAGACGGATTTGAAGAGGTGGCAGGAATAGCTCCTACCCCAAAGTCCCAGTTATAAAAGAATCCATTTGAGGAAATATCTTGTACCCCTACTTGAGACCCTTGCATATATCCGTAAATGTTTCCGGTTAAGTTGAAGTTCGCAATAGGTAATTCATTATAGGTAAGATCTAACCCATTATCAGAACTTGTAACTACTGGACTAGTAGAAACGATACGTACCCGATATTGTGTACCTCCTGTTAAGTTTTGAGGTAGTAAACAGTTTATCGTTCCGTTCGTGGTTAAGGCAACACTACCAATGTTTTGATAAGTAACAAAACTTCCATTTTCGTCGGATAATTGAGCAACAAATACATTGTTAGGATTAAACACCCCAAAAGTGTTATCCACAAAGTAGGGAACACTCAAAGGACTCCCGGCACAAATCCCCGATTGTAAGAAAGGATCTACAATAACTGCAGGACCCTGTGCTTTCACACCTACCGCTATTATTGTAAGAAAAAGCCAAACTAGTACATTATTTTTCATGGCAAAATATTAAATCAGCGTAAGAGATTTTTGTAAAAGAAACACACAATTATCACATTTAGGCAACAAAGTTAAGTATTCCAACCCAACCTTACAAGCTATCAGTACTCAAATTCAATGATTTCCACAATTTTTTAACTT
>RFSG01000015.1 GCA_009924095.1 Sphingobacteriia bacterium | reverse complement strand
CAATTAATATTTCGTCACAAAAAGAAAGTACTGCTAGGGTAGATCCTAATTGAACTGCCTCATTCCGAGTAATCAACACCGCACTAATCGGTAATTTCATATCTACAAAGATAAAGAGGACATTGGGGTATTCTATAATGTGATTTTGTCAATTGGTTTTATGTTAATTTTGTTTCAAAGATTCAACATTTCAAACCACACATGGCGCAATCATTTGATGTAATAGTAATCGGCAGTGGCCCAGGCGGGTATGTAGCAGCAATTCGTGCCGCTCAATTAGGAAAAAAAGTAGCTATCATAGAAAGAGAATCCTTAGGGGGTATCTGTCTGAATTGGGGATGTATCCCAACCAAAGCGCTACTTAAAAGTGCTCAGGTTTATGAGAATTTTCAACACGCGAAAGATTATGGAATCTTGGTAGATAAATTTTCTGCCGACTTCCCTGCCGTAGTTAAAAGAAGTAGAGATATCGCAGACGGAATGAGCAAAGGGGTTCAATTCCTAATGAAAAAAAATAAAATTGAAGTGATCTTTGGATCTGCCAAATTAACCAAGGACAAACAGATAGAGGTTACTGCTAAAGAAGGCAGTAAACAAAATTATACTGCTCCCCATATCATCTTAGCTACTGGTGCCAGATCCAGAAGTTTGGACCACATGAAAATTGATGGCAAAAAAATTATCGGCTATCGGGAAGCTTTAACCTTGCCTACCCAACCTAAAAGTATGATCGTTGTGGGTTCCGGTGCTATCGGCTCTGAGTTCGCCTACTTTTATGGTGCGATGGGAACTAAGGTTACACTTATTGAATACATGCCGCAAATCGTACCGGTGGAAGATGAAGAAGTATCCCGACAATTAGAACGTAGCTTCAAAAAGTTAAATATCGAAGTAATGACCTCCGCTGAAGTAACGCATACAGATACTTCAGGTGCAGGTGTTACGGCAACTGTTAAAACGTCTAAAGGAGAAGTTAAACTTCAAGCGGATATTTTATTGTCTGCTGTAGGGATCGTTGCCAATATTGAAAACTTAGGCCTTGAAGAATTAGGCATCAAACTAGAAAAAGGGAAAGTAGTAACGGATGATTTCTATCAAACCCAAGTACCTGGCATATATGCTATTGGAGATATGACCAAAGGTCAAGCCCTAGCGCATGTTGCGTCTGCCGAAGGAATCATTTGTGTTGAAAAAATTTGTGGTCACCATCCTGAACCGTTAGATTATAACAATATTCCAGGATGTACCTATACCTCTCCTGAAATTGCTTCAGTGGGTTATACCGAAAAAGCTGCGAAAGAAGCAGGACATGAAATTAAAGTGGGTAAGTTTCCGTATTCAGCCTCCGGTAAAGCTAGTGCCGCTGGGCAAAAAGATGGATTTGTAAAACTCATCTTTGATGCTAAATATGGGGAACTTCTAGGCGCACATTTGATTGGATATAATGTGACCGAAATGATTGCAGAATTGGTAGTTGCCAGAAAATTAGAAACTACTGGACACGAAATCATTAAAGCGGTGCATCCCCATCCAACTATGTCGGAAGCGATTATGGAAGCCGCTGCGGCTGCCTATGGGGAAGTGATTCATTTATAATTCCCTACACTTTAATCTGATTAACCTAAAATAACGCTAGTCGAAGTAAAAGGTATCTTTATCTTTTTTAACGATTTTCATTTTTAATAGTTTGTGTAATATTTTGTTTAACAACAAGATAAGGTAACATTCAAGAATTTTAATTCTACTGATGCCGATATTTTAGGATCTCACATTTAACTATTTTAATGAATATAATTTTTGAATTTTGGATTGTCGAAAGAATAAAACCATTGAGCGGAAAATACCCTTGCTTAACAAACTAAACAAGACACTGCGTTACCTGCATTCCCTATTGTAGAGAAAACCTGGATAAAGTGAAACGTTTTCAGGTTATTTGGAGTCTTCTGGATAAATCTGGGAGACTCCTTTTAATTTAGAGTTATTGGTCATTCTTCTCAGAAACCAGAGTTGCACTGGCATTGCTTCTGGGCTGCGTACATCCCATCTCCAATAAGGATCGGTCGAATCCATCAGATGGATTTTCTCTTTCATCAATTTATAGGTTTTGCGGTAATCATAACCCGTATTATGAAGTTTAAGCAATAACTTATATAAATAATGATATCGAGGTTTAAGTTTCCCTTGACGTTTAAGCCAAGTAATTTGATTTTTTAGATTCACAAATGCGTACTCAATTCCGTCGAATTGCTTCGATTCCATATAGCAAAGAATTTCGAGGATACGAATTCCCATTCCATAGCCTTGTTTATCGCGGTGTATGGTCTCAATGGATTTTGCCATGCGCAGTGCAGTAGTGAAGTCGTTAAGGTAGAAGTGGGCCCAAGCGAGTACAAATAAAAAAGAATCCGAATATCCCCTGTAATCAATTGATTTAACTAAAGAACTAAGACTAAGTTTATCATCGCGTATAATTAAAAAAATAATTTGAATAAGTATTATGGTTTCGATATTAATACCTAACAATGAGTCTGAATTCAAATATTTCTTAAGATGATCATTATATAAATAATGAGCCTCAGATATTTTTCCCAAAATCATCAAATTATAAACATAATTTATTGTAAAATATACTTTTGCTTGTTTAGAAATATCTTTAGAATTAGTTACATCTAGATAAATATTATTCAAATATTCAATATAATCATTCTCATTTAAAACAAAATATTTATAATCAATTAATAATATATAAGCGTTAAGCCTAATTGAAACAGGAAGATTAATGATATCACTTTCAGGTACTAAAGTAAATAATTCACGGTAAAAGGATAAAAGAACATTTCGATCATAAAATATTACAGATGAATAATACCGTACGATATCTACAAAGAAGAAATGAACAATAAAATTATATCTTAAATACAATAAGGTATTATCCAACTTGCCAATTTCTTCATTAATAGAATTAAATTTATAATCAAGTGGAAAAATAGCCAATTGCATCTTTTTCCATAATAATAAAAGTAAAGGATTAGAATTATCTTGAAAAGTTCTTAAGGAATCTTTGATAACATATTTTTGCAAATCAACAGGTAATCTATTTCGTGATGCAGAATAATAAAGTAAATTATGCCAATTCATAGAATGAAGGATATTAATTACATGGTTATCTGATAATATTTCTTCATCTTTATCGAAATCAAATATCGATTTTAATAACTTAGCCAAGTCGAATAAACACCTCTGTAAATCTATTGTATTGATTATGTTAAGCGCAATAAAAAATTCATTGTAATTAGAAGATTCAAGATAATATTTAAGAATATATACGAGCTGTTTAGCTTTATCGATCGTCACCTTAGTATAAACAAAAGAATTTTTATTATATAAATCATCATAAAGTGCGATTAACTCATTTTTTGAAACAGAAATGAGCAATTCATAAATATTCTTTATAATATTTTTTTTCATGTTTAATCAAAATTACTTTGAAACCAATTTTCAAATCTAATAATTTCGCCTCCTGCTGGATTCCATCTGAATTGGGGATCATTAGATCCTAATTTATTAAATAATTCGACATTTTCATTATAAATATTTTTGAACAAGTACCCTGAATTATGCAATTTTAATAAGAGCTTATATATCACAATATGACGTTTCTTTACTGAACCATTTTTTTTAAGTTTTGTAATGAATCGTTTCATATTCTCTAAAGAGCTTTCAACTTCTAAATAAAATTCTCTGGAAACAAGTATATAAATACTAAGAATCCGAACATATATACTCCAAGCCTCTTTATCATCTTCATGATAATAAGAGGATTGAATTGAATATTGAGCTTCTTTGTATTTTTTTAAAGCAAAAAATAGGTTTGTTTGAAAATAACACCATTTCGCAAAAACAATAGTAGACAACCGGAAATTTTTTGCATTAACAACTTTTTCTACATTTACATTGGCATCAACATAATTCTCTAAATAAAAATTGGACAAAAACAAAATTTCGTAAACTGAAATCAAATTTATTGAATCAATTGGATAAAATTTTAAACTTTGATTACAAGACTCAATTGATTCACTATACCTTAAATCTAAAAACTGATTATTTGCTAATTGTAAATAACCAGTACCTATTCTTGTTTTTGTAGATAAATACTTATTAGATTTATAAATATTTATAATTTTATGACATATTTCATCACCTTCTTTAAATTTTTCAAGTTGTTGATAATACTCAAGATTAATATAATAAAACAATACGTGCCATGAATCTGAATTTATTTTGCCTTCAAATTCTTTATTTTTAAGAATGAATTCTTCGAGAAATTTTAAAAATTTATTATTCACTATCTTCTTTTGCGCTGTAAGTTGTACCTGTATCCATGTGACTTCAGCTGTAGACTTTAACTCCAGAAGCTTAATGTATCCTTGAAGCCTATTATGAATCACTGATAATTCATTTAAATTAACCTTTGAAGATAAAAAAAAAGCCAACTGAAAACTCATAATTGTTATTAACTCAGGGTATAATTCATATTGCAATAATTTTTTTTCAATGCTAATAAGATTTGATTTGATGTTAAGGTTAATCCGCCTAAAAAAACAAATCCATAAAAAACTTATATTCTTATAAAATTCTATTTGAGTCAATCTTGCGTTATCTATAGACAATGATTTAACATTTTTACTTATGGTTAAATAATCATTAAGTCGAGATTCCAACAAATTAGTATGATTAAAAACTTGTTTAATATTAAATTTTTCAAGAAGCCTTGTTCGAATTGTTGTAGAATTCTCGTTAGCTTTTATACCTTTAGAAATTTCCAGTAATATTTTTGATGTTATTGTTGATTCTGCATCAGAGGAAGTATTGCTGGTATCACCCTTTTTTTGGGCTCCTTTAATTCCCGATTGCTTTAATTTTGAAATATTATATTGGCTTTTATAACCTACACTAAGCAGAAAGCTATTAAACTCATACCTTGAAAGTGATTTCAATATTTCACTAATAACTAGAATATTGTGGTTCTGATTTGCCATTTTCTTAATTTGATGAACTGAAAGTAAAAAAAAACGAAATATAGAATACAAATTAGTAAAATAGATGATATATCATTAACTTAAATAATTATATATCAATGTTTTATACTTATATATTTATTCCTGAATAGAAATACTAACTAGTAATTACCCATACAAAATACCTTTAATTCCCCTTAAGTCGCCGTTATTTAGCAGTGTAATCATTAACGTTTCACTTTTTAAAAAAATCACATGGTAACTTTATTCGCTTTCATTCAAATGGTAATCAGTTTATATTTTACTGGTTACAAAGGTGTAGCTGCTTCATCTGTTAATGCTCAAACCACAGTTGTAAAAGGAACTGCTGCTGATGGTAGTGTTGCAACTGTAACAATATCTGGAAGAATAAATCCTGTAATCGTTACTCAAGACGGATTCTAATTTGTTCTTTACAAAATTCAAAAAGGAAATGGAAAAACTGATAACCATCTTAGATTAAGTTATCACCTTAAACATATCCTTTAAAAAGTTTCCAAATAGAATTTTCCGTCCTGTTAAATCATACAATGATCTCCAGTTTTTGGAAGATTAACATTAAAACTACACTATCTATCTGTGAATTAGAAGTGTACAATGTTCTTTGAAAAAATGCCTAGCAGTCAATTATGGCTTTGAGATAAAGGTGTGCCATATTATAACTAGTAATATGAAATAGAAATATATTATGTAATATATTAACATACAATATATTATATATTATTTATCTTCTATTTTTGACCTTTCTAGTATAGTAAAATGTGAATAATTATTCCTTTTTCACACATCTTTTGAATGTAGCTTTGATGCGTAATCATTAACTACTAATTGTTTTATGTTCGCAATCATCCTACTCTTGAATGCCTTATTATCTCTAGTATTTGGTAATGTTAAAGTAAGCAACATTCAAAATACCGGAAATAGTACCTATTTCGCCTCTTATTCAACAAATACTGGTAAAACAGGAACAGTTACTGTAACAGGATCTAGAAATAATCCAGTTATAGTTGCACAAGATGGATATTGATCTGAGTAGATAAACAGTTTGAATCGATAGATTATCGAAAATTAAACTCAATAATCATCAACTAGGCATAAAAACATAACAACCAGTGTTTTGTAGAAGTGTCCAAGTTAATGATTACACATAACAAACCTTTGAAAAACACAATAGTTCTTACCCATTGACTTAATCCAATGGTATATAAATAAAAGATATAAAAAAAATAACACACGAGTGTGAAAACACTGCCTTTACCCTAGAAGGTCCAATGTGTTATAAACCTTTTTTAGCTATGCTTTTTTAGTACTCAGTAACTCTATCGTTTTTTAGGAAACCGATGACCTCCCAAAGTTATCGGTTTTTTTTTCCTCCACCAAAAAGGAAATACGATTTATTCATATTAGAAGTCTAACTTTTCCCCAAAATCTCGGATTATTCCCCTACTTTGCTACATGTTTTCTTTCCTCCAAAAACCTTCATTTCAACCTTTTTTCTTTAAAAACTTATCCCTTGGACAAAAAATAATCGCCTGGGGGCTTTGTGGATTTATTTTTTTTATCCCGATTCAAAAAACCATCTCTACCGCATTTGAATTTCTTTCCCTTTTAGGTCTCCTTATTTTCTTTTTTCGCAAAGATGGAGAACTTTCCCTTCCCGCCGAACTAAAATCTTCCCTCGCCTGGATTTTTTTACCCCTCCTTTTCCTACTTTATTTATTAGGAATGACCTACACCCAAGATATTTCTCAAGGATTAAAAGAGCTAAATATCAATCATTATTATTTCCTGCTTCCGTTTTTATTCGCATTTCTCCCTTATCAAGACTTATCCATTCGAAAAACACTCATTTTTTTCTTCTTAATTGCCAATTTACTTGCAGCAATTCTAACAGTCTACATTTCTATAACAGGAAATTTGTTGTTTCAGGCCGAACCATATTTACCCAGTCCGTTTATTTCCCGACCTCGTGCCAGCTTATTTTATGCCTTCTCAATATTTTTAGGGTTAGAAATTTTTTATAACAATATTCATAACCGAAAAAGGATGTTATTAGTATCTATAGCGTTAATAATCCTGTCGATAGCACTTGTAAAACTTGAGGGCAGATCTGGTCAAATAGCCTTTATTACGGTATTACCCTTTTGGATGAGCGTTCGATTAGTTAAAAAACATAGAAAAATTTGGGCAATAGCCTTTTTAATATTGATGTGCAGTGTTTCTTGGTTTTCATATCAATACATTGGAAATATTAAAAGAAGGTTTGATGCAGCTATTGAAGAAGTGAATACGTTTACCTCCGGTGATTTTTCCCATACGAATGAAACATCCGTTGCAAGAAGATTCGTGTTTCTGCAAAATAGCTTTGAAGTGTGGGAAGCCCATCCTTGGTTTGGAGTAGGATCAGGAGATTTACAGCAAGAAGTTTTTCCAAAATTTAAGGATAATCCCTATGGAGTTGATTCTGGAAAACCCCACAATCAATTTTTAGAATTAGCCGTAAAATTTGGGATCATCGGGTTACTGATTTTTTTAATTACTTGGATCCTTGTTTTCATACGTATTCGGGGTCCTTTGGCTACCCTTTTTCGATGTTTTTCTTTGCTTTGTTTTATCAGTATGTGGAGTGAATCCACCTTAGATACTCAAGCAGGAAATACTTTTTTTACAGTTTTCTTCTTGCTTTTAGGATTGCCGGTTATGAGAAATTTCCATCAAAGCGTTGAATAATATTTGATTTGAGGGCTCCCAGCGATAATGGGTTTCGATAAATTGACGTCCGGAGGCAGCAATTTTTTGAGCCTTTTGGACATCATACAGCAATGCAAGAATTTGTTTGGCAAAGGCCGGCGCATCTTTACAAATGATTAGGTCAATTTCGGGTTTTGCTCCTAAGGCTTCATTAGCTAAAGGCGTTGTGATAACTGGGATACCCACGGCCATAGCCTCCAAGAGTTTATTTTGTAATCCAGCTCCTGTAAAAAGGGGGGCAACATATACCTTAGATTGTTGCATTATGGTTGCCATTTCAGGAACAAATCCGGTTAGTTTTACTTTGGCACTTTCCAAGGCAACTAATTCCGCTGCCGGATGAATGCCTGCTAAAATCACTTTGGTCTCCGGCAATTCTGCCCAAACCAAAGGCATAATTACTTTTACTAAAAACTTAGCAGCTTCAACATTCGGAAAATAGGCAAGATTCCCTGAGAACAAAACATCATTGGGCCTTTCTTCCCAAGCAACTGGAGGATAAGTGAAAAATCGGGAATCTACTCCATTGGGAATTACCTTTAGTTTTTCAGGATGATTTAAATCTAATGCCTTCGCATCCGAATTGGTAATTACCGAATATCCATCATAAATATCTCCAATTCTTTTTTCATAACGTTTTAATAAACTTGCTTCGAGTTGAAAGAACCATTTTTTAGGTCCAGAGACAAATGGAGTTCGATTCAGCATTCCTTTAGACATCGCATCCATATAATCCATAAAATATTTCACCCCAGGAATAATCGGAACCGTCTCCCCCATTCTCACCAATTGCACATAACACAGATTATGGTTTTCTAGAACAATTTCATTCCGTATTATTTGCTTAGCTTTTTCTGAATAAAAATAACTTACCTGAAAAGGCCACCGTTTGAAAATCCCTAAGAATAGCGGAAGGATTCTTTGCCAAAAGGGAATTGGACAAATCAGTATTTTTTTACAAAAGGGTTTAACTGCATTTAACTCTTCTGATGAGGGTAATTTATCTGACAGACAAATTAAGGTAATGTCGAATTTTTCAGAAAGAAATTGAATTTGTTGCCAAGCTCTGAGCTTATCGCCTTTTTGTGCCGGAAGCGGAAACCGAGATAAGGCAATAAGAATTTTCATTCAGTTTAAGGAGTTATAAAACAGAATGGTCTTTTGAGCGATTACCTGCCAATCATACGTTTCTTTAATTTTCAACAAGGCTTGTTGCGCCATTTTTTTTCTAAGCTCAGGATTTTGTAACAATACTATCGCTTTTTCAGATAATTCCTCGGGCGAATTACCCACCATAACTTCCAAATCAGGAATCATAGAAATCCCTTCTAATCCAACGGAAGTAGATAACACCGGAATTCCTGAGGCTTGTGCCTCTAAAATTTTTAATCGCATTCCTCCACCAGATTTAAGTGGTACTACAAAAATCGAATTCGAATGTAAAAAATGCAATGCTTCAGGAACGGGTCCGATTAAATCCCAACCCTCTTGGGTTGCCCATTCTGTCCAGTGTTTGGGAGGGTTTCTTCCCGCTACTCGAAATTTTACCTCCGGTATTTTTTCTTTTATTTTGGGTAGCACTTTTTTCACGAACCATTGAACCGCCTCTTGATTGGGTAACCAATCCAAACTTCCTAAAAATCCAATTGAATTAGGAATAGGATCCTTAAGGGATCCATAAAATTGTTGAGTATCTACGCCTGCAGGGATTATTTCCATCTTACCTAAATACCCTAATTTTTGGGCAAGATTTGCATCTTCTTGGGTAAATACCAATACAGCAGAAACCTGACGCAAGAACTTTTGTTCATAGGACTTTAATGCTTTTGCCATACGCGTTAAGTACCACTTTTTAATTCCTTTTGCAGAATGGGCTAATCGTTCCCAAATTAAAAATTCAAGGTTATGCGCACGATACACAATTGGCCCCTTAAAAACTTTTTGAATAGCATTCAAGTAAGGAGAAACATATAATCCTTCCAATTGAATGATATCTGGAGGGGATAATTGAATATGTTGAATTAATTTCTGTTCAAAAGCGGGGGATACAAAACGACTAACAATATATGGTAATGGACTGGATAGATTTTGAATCGCTTTCCATGGGCTAAGGGTAGTATCAATCGTTTCTGTAATTGCATTTCCAACTAAAGAATTTAACACACTGGGGTCTTGATAATGCTTAAGCGTATTGAGGGCAGCCATTTGCAATTCCTGTCCTGATTTACCTAAATGATTTGCCAATTGCCAGGTAGCAATATTACCTCCATCATTAAGCGGAAAAGGAATTCTGCTAACTACCTGAAGAATTTTCATTTAGCAGTAGAATTGTTATTGCCTTTAAAAAGGGATTTAACCCGATTCCATTGGATTAAATAAGAAGAACTATCAAACAATGGAGAATCGTTCGACGCCTTCCAGGTGATCCAACCTGCTATTGGAGTTAACACATAAATCGGCAACCAAATACCTGCCCAAGGATCTAATACATCTTGCTTAGAAAGCTTGGTCCCCTGCATCATTAAAAACCAAAAAAAAATAAAAAAACATACGGATACTACCATTGGCATTCCAACCCCACCTTTTCGAATAATAGCTCCCAAAGGCGCGCCAATGTAGAGAAAGATTAAACAAGTTAAGGGTAACATAAATTTGGAATGATATTCAATTTTATATTCTCGTAAAATTTCTTCCTCCTCCTTCATACGCGTAAGGGTATAATCACTAAAGTTTCGAATGGCTCTTGCATTATTTACCGAACGACTTAATATTTCATACCATTTATTATCTGGAAAAGTAGAAAGAACTCCAATTTTTGAATTTTTGAATGCCAGTTTAGGTAGTGATTTAGGGTTGCTTAACTCAGGGATACTTTCATTATTAATAACAGAATCAATTCTCACCAATTGGGGTAATTGCTTTTGAACAAATTCATCTGTTAACGCTTGTTCTGTGTAGGAAAGACTATCCAGCACATGGGTTAATTGCAAGATGTTCATCATTTTATGGTGTGGAGAAAATGCCGATTCATCTGAGCGTTTTAGTCCAAATCCAGACATATCGAAATAGAATCGTAAGGAGTCAAAATAGTACCTGCTAAAAGGCTTGTTTTCAGGTTTCGCTTCGGAGTTTTGAATTTCTTCATATCTACAGCCCCTGTATAATTGCATCTGCAAAGTCATCCCTTTATCAATCAACGCCATTCTTGCAGAATCGGCAAGCACTACTTCAATATTTCCCTTGCCTTGAACGTGATTATAAATCATCACTTCTTCCAGTTGGCTTCCTGTTTTATCTTTCCGCGCGGCTCTAAGGCTATACCCATCTATCCCTTTATAAAAATGACCAGCCTTCAGGGCAAAGGTGGGTTTGGTTTGTTGAATATCCCACATTAAGCTAAATAATTTTAGATTTCCTTTTGGCACAACAAAGAAGGAAAACCAGAGACTAAATACAAACAATCCAAGGCAGAAATATAAGATTGGGGTAATTAACCTGTGGATACTAATACCCGAAGATTTTAGGGCAGCCAATTCATATTGGGCGCCTAAATTTCCCATGGTCATTAGGGAAGATATCAATACGGCCAAGGGCAAGGCGAGTATTACCAAATGAGCACTCGCATAAATAAATAGCTTTAATAAGATATCTCCACCCAATCCCTTTCCCGCAATCATATCCTGATACCTACTTAAAAATTGGATCACTAAAATAAATAATGCAACGGCAAAACTTGCTGCAAAAGGACCGATAAAAGATCTCAATATTAAGGCATCCAGTTTCTTCATTTATGCTGCTTTTTAATCTGCATCCCTCCAGATGGGAAACTGTTCTCGATATTGCGTTAATTTTTCAGCTGATAATTGGTGAAAACACCATCCGGTTTCGGAACCTGCATCTACTATTACCTCTCCATAAGGTGAAACCAATATTGAATCTCCCGAATGAGGGACTCCATTTCCATCCTTACCAGTTCTATTTACACCTACCACGTATGCCTGATTTTCTATTGCTCTGGCAGGTAATAATGCTCTCCAATGAGATATTCTTTTTTCAGGCCAGTTGGCTAAATAAATTGCTAGATCGTATTTTAAATTTTTATTTCTAGACCATACTGGAAATCGCAAATCATAACAAATAAAACAGGCAATTTTCCATCCTTCAACTGCAATAATACAAGGTTCTGTACCCGGTGTGAAATGTTGGTTTTCATTTCCGGGTGAGAATAAATGTCGCTTGTCGTAGGTTGCAATGATTTCACCACTTGGATTTACCATGATCAAGCGATTAAAATATTTATGATCCTCTTTAATCATCAACGTTCCTGCGATATACACCTTTCTTTTCAAGGCATGGTCTTGCATCCAAGTGACAGAAGGACCTTGCATGGATTCAGCAAGTATTTCTACTTTCATAGAGAACCCAGTTGAAAACATTTCAGGTAGTAATAATAGCTGGGCCGGAGGAACATTTCCATTGAGTCGGGTAGACCATCGTTCCAGTGCAGTGGTAGTATCTTCCCAAGGGATAAACCCTTGATAAAAGGCTATTTTTAAATCTTGCATAATCTTTGGGCAGCCCTCTCTAAAGTTTCTTCTTTTTTCGCAAAGCAAAAACGTAATACTTTATTGTCTATTGGACTATTATAAAACACCGAAACCGGAATCGTAGCAACTCCAAATTCTTCTGTTAAAATATTTGCCACCTGGGTATCGGGAAATTCAGCGAATTGCGGTATATCAGCAAAAGACATTAATTGAAAATAGGTTCCATTACAAGGCAAGGGTCGAAACTTACTGTTTTTCATTTGATCCAGAAAAAAATCCCTTTTATGACAAAAATCTCCAGACAAGGATTGAATATTTGATTGGTGTTGAAGTTTTTTCGCAAGTGCTTGTTGTAAAGGATGAGCTGTAGAAAAAGTTACGAATTGATGCACTTTTCTAAATTCCATGGTAAGATTTGGAGGAGCGATGCAATACCCAACTTTCCATCCGGTAACATGAAATGTTTTCCCAAAAGAAGAAACCACAATTGCTCTTTCAGCCAAATCAGGATACTTCAAAATACTTTGATGGCCTTCTGGTAAAAAACAGATATGCTCATAAACTTCGTCGCTTAAAATTAAGATATGCGTATGTTTTACTAGCTCTCTGAGTTTGTGGATATCTTTTATAGTCCAAGCTGCCCCGGTTGGATTATGGGGAGAATTAATAATAATAAACCTCGTTTTGGCGGTAATCGCTTGTTGAACTGCCTCCCAGTTTACGGAATAGTCGTCTGTATTAAGTGCAACTGGGATTGGAATTGCACCTGCTAAACGAATGGCAGGAATATAGGAATCGTAACAAGGTTCCAAAAGAATTACTTCATCCCCTGGGGAAGTAAGCGCCAGGATTGCATCTGTAATTGCTTCCGTAGCTCCTGAGGTAATGGTAATGTCGGTTTCAGGATCGGGCTTGTATCCATATAAGGTCTCCGTTAATAGGGCAATTTGATGTTTTAAATCAGGATATCCACTCATGGGAGCATATTGATTTCCATTACCTTGAAGGGCTTCCATTGCATACCCAATCAAATCTTCATCCGGTGGAAAATCAGGAAATCCCTGAGCTAAATTGATGGCTCCGTACTTTTGGGCCAGTGCCGTCATGATCGAAAAAATATTAGTACCCACCTCAGGCAAACGAGATTTAGGTAATTGGAGCGTAAATGGATCCATAAAATCAAAGATAAATCCTTTCAGCCGATTGTTACTGTCTTTTCATTTATACAAACTTTTTGAAGTGTTGAACAGGGTATTTTTGTTAGCTACTAAATATTTCTAACTTTGCCTGTATCAATAAATATTAATTATTGGGGATGAAACAAATATACTTTTTTCTGATGCGACGGGCACTACCTACACTATCACTTCTTTCAGTGTTGCTTGTTTTTACTGCCTGTAACAAAAATGTAATCAACAAAGCTACTGTTGATGGTCAAAGAATCACAAACACTTGTGATTCTTTCAAGGAAGATATCAATGCTTTAATGCAGGCCAACGCTAACAAATCCACTTTAGTAGTTGCTCAGAATGACAATACTGAGTTCACTAACTATAATTTGGAGCCAGGTCAATTTGAAGTAAAAAATGACACCTTGTGTTTTAGATTGATGCAAGATCTTGATTACAGAAAATACATGACCAAAGGAATTGGTATTCATGTGAATGGGAAATATCGGGCGCAAGAACATCTAAAAGAAATGGAACAAACCCCTGAAGGTACCATCGGAATGTTGTTGATTGACCAAGCCTATTATGCAGCCAATAGCAATCCGTTCTTTTTATACAAAATGCCAGTAGATGGAAACATCAGTGGAAAAAGCATAGAATTGACTTTCTCTGTTGTTAAATACAGCAAGGGTAAGATTAAAAAAGTATTTTGCAATACGGTAGAAGCAGCCTTAGGTCCTATCGAACCTGCTTGTTGTACAGATGTACCTTGGGAATATTCTGAAACCTCATCTGTGATTCAACTGCCAGATGTAAAAATTCCAGATCAAAAATATCGTTACAAAGGATTTATCGGATTTATGGATATGTTCTTTGCGATGAATTCGGATGTTACCAATAAGGTAGAAATGCAACAAGTAATCAATCGGGTGCAAACCTTCGATTCCTTAGGATACAAAGTAACTACCATGGATATTAAAGGATATGCTTCGCAAGGAGGAACTGAAGATTATAACTTAAAACTTTCGGATCGTAGGGTAAAAGCTGCTCAAAAAGATTTAGAAAAATTTTACAAAGACAAACCAAGCCTAACTATTGAAGCTAAAGGATATGGGGAAGATTGGGATCGTTTTGAAAAATTCACCCAAACCTCTGGAAGTTTAAGTCAAGAAGATAAAGCCGCTGTATTGGCAGTTTATCAAGAACCGATTACTGCTGACCAAAAAGAAGAAAAATTGCGTACCCTAGCTTGTTGGGATAGCCTGGTAAGTTCAGTATTGCAGTATTGCCGTCATACTTTTGTAAACTTCTCTTTTGAGTACAAACCGGATATGATGTACACTGAGAATTATGCTACTGCCACTCCTGTATTAGCTCCAGAATTATTAAACAATGTTGCCTTAAAACAAATGACCATCGGAAAATTTAAATCTGGTGAGGATATTCAAAAAGGACTTAAAATTCTGAACCTGTTATTGAACAATAACAAAAAGCCTAATCTTTATGCTATGCGTTCCACTTTTTACTTTGGAAACAATGATATTACCAACGCAATTAAAGATATTGAATCAGCTTTGGCTTTGGATAAAACCAATACTCAGTTTGCAATGACCTCTCTTGCCTATAAAACTAAAATTGCAAGTTCATACACCATCAATGAAAGAATTGCATTACTTGAACAGTATAATGAATATGCAGCTACCATGCCCGGAGATAAAGCTTTAGCCATGAACAAAACGGTAATGTTGGATAAAATCGGGTTTATCACCGGTGCATTGGCAGAATATGAAAACTTAATGAAAGGAGAAGAAAGCGCTTCAGCCTATAACAACCGTGGAGTAGCCAAACTTAAAACCAATCGTTTCACAGAAGCAGAAGCAGATTTTATAGAAGCTTCTGAAAAGGATGCCAAATTATCAGAACCTCACTTTAACCTTGCCCTTATTTACGCTTACAGAGGATTACCCGAAAAAACAATGGCCTCACTTGACAAAGCCATTCAAATTAATCCAAAAATGAAAGGCCTGGTTGCATCCAATCCGGTATTTAATGTACTTTTCACAAACAATGCTGAGTTTGGAAAGTATAAATGAGTAATAAAATTTTCTTAAAAAACCCGGTTTATCCGGGTTTTTTTTTAGTCCTTCTTTGCCTTATAGGATCATCCACCCATCTTAAGGGGCAAAATGTACAAGGACGAATCATAGATTCCCGTTCCAGAGAGCCACTGGGTTTTGCAAGAGTAATCTGCAAAACTGAAAAAGGCACCGGGGTATTTACAGACATTGACGGAAAATTTATTTTACCTGGCTGTTCGGATAGTATAAGAATCAGTTACGTGGGTTATTTCCCGGTAACCGTAGCCGTGAATTTCTTTCAATCAAATTCAACATTATTGCTGCAATCCAAAGACGTTAGCACAGATGAAATAACCATTATGCCAGGAGAAAATCCTGCAGATAGAATCATTCGCAAAGCCATATCCTTACGAAAGGAAAATGACTTTGAAAGGCTTCCTGCATTTAGTTACGATTCTTATAACAAAGTAATCGTTTACCCCAAAACTTCTCCGATTCCAGATAGTATTTTATCCCTTCATCCTGAATTATTGCATCAGGACTCGGTTATCCATGAAATTGATTCAATTGCCAGTAAAATGCATTTGTTTCTATGGGAAAGTGTAACGCATAGAGAATATTTGCGTCCCGGGAAAAGTCATGAAATCATAATGGCGAGCCGTACCTCCGGATTAAAAGAAACTGCTTTACCCTTAGTACCTGCTGATATCATAGACTTTTCCTCATTTTATCGGGATTGGGTAAGTGTATTAGGCGAAAACTACCTGGGACCCTTGCATTCAAATGCTCTTGATCATTATTATTTTCAAATGGAAGACACGCTGATTGATGGCGTGGATACTTTGTTTAGTCTTTCGTTCAAACCTAAGAAAAAATCCTTTGATGGCTTTGCTGGTGAACTCCACATCCATACAGCAAAATATAACTTACAACATATCCGGGCTGATCTGGTAGTTACCTCCATAGATAAGCCCATTAGTGGCGGGCAAGTAGAACAACTCTTTACTAAATTACAAGATAGCATATGGTTTCCCGCTCAGCTGATTACAGATTTGGAATTAGGTGGAGGCCCTATCCGCATTGAAGGGGCAGATAGTTTGAAGTTAAGATTCTCGGGAAGAGCCTATCTCAATAATATAGATTTAGATCCGCATCTATCTAAAAAAACAGGAAGCTCGATTGCTGTAGCAGTCGATCGAAATGCACTGATTCGACCTGAAAGTTATTGGAATCGATATAGAAGCGACACCTTAGATTCCTTAGACCTTAACACGTATTCCTTTATTGATAGCTTAGGTAAGAAATTTAAGTTTGACAAGTTATTGCAACAAGCTCAAAACCTAGCCTCGGGAAGAATATCATTGGGTTATGTAGATTTAGATCTTAACCGTATCGTTCAATATAATTTAGGGGAGAAATTAAGATTAGGGGCTGGATTTTATACCAATGAAAAAGTTGCCAAGTGGTTTACTGTAGGCGCTTGGGCAGGATATGGATTCGGGGATGCAGAATGGAAATATGGTGGACTTGCAGTTCTGCATCCCTTCTCAGACTATCGTTTTCAATTGAGATATAAGTTTGATCATGATTTTATAGAAAGTGGATTACCCGTTCCTGGTTTAATCGGATTTGAGCGATTCCAAGACTTAATAGGGCGTAACATCAGACTCCGATATTTACATTATGAGGAAAGTCATAAACTAACGTTTAAGTTACCCATTTGGAAAAATTGGACTACCGAAACTGGTTTTCGGATATCCAATATTGAAGCAGGGTATTTGTATCGCTATAATGGGCATAGTCATTTATTTCTAAATGAATTTATTTCTGAACATAGATTTACCTGGAAAGAGACCTACCTGAAAAACGGAAGGTTCTTAGCAACCTTAACCAGGCCATGGCCAGTCTTAAGAGTTCAATGGATACAAGGTGTTTCTGTGCCTGATCAATTAGGACTTACATATCAATTATTAAGTGTATCACTTCAACATAATCATACTTTACCTCGATGGGGCAAAATATCTTGGTCTATTCAAGGTGGGCAAGGACAAGGAGATATCCCCTACCCTCGCCTTCAGGTTTTTAGGGGTAACTTTGATAAAGCTTGGCCATTACAATCGCCCCTAAGTTTTAATACGATGCGATACAATGAATTTGTGGCAGACCGATTTGCTGTTTTTCATTTTAGGTATGATTTTAACGACTGGATTTTTCACTCTCGTAAATATCATCCCAATCCGATTGTAGAGTATAATGTTGCCTGGGGTCAGTTTAGGGGAAACAAAAGCCTGCATGAAATCCCATTTTTGTTGCAATCCCCTGATCATATCTATCAAGAAGCAGGGATTGCCATTCAGCACCTTGCCAATGATTTTTTAAAAGAGATTTCTCCTATGTTTGGGATTATTGGATTGGGTGTGTATTATCGTTTCGGTGCTTATTCCTTCCCTTCTTCTGGACAAAATTGGGCATTCAAAATTTATTCGGGTTTTCGATTTTAATGAAATCGGTAAGTTTATATAAGATGAATTGGATTTATATTTTATATGGATTGATTTACCTTTCTTTTCCCATTATGCTCTGGAGCCAGGCAACTTTGTTTCTGGAACGGCCTAAACGATTTCAACGCTTTGTGGTACCGGAGGGTAAGGTAATTAAGTTTCAGGAAAATAATAACAAGTATCCTGTGGTCGGTATTCTGGATAGTGTTTCAATGCCCAATTTGATTCTGGTAGAAAAGTATTGGTATAATATAGATTCGATTAAATGGATCTATAGAAGTCACGGATTAAAACCAAAACGTGTAGGTTGGGATGTGTTGAGCACTGGCTTAGGAGTAGGTGCTGCAGCTTATTTGGCCATAGATTTAATCAACAGACCGTTTATTTCTAACTATGATAACCGGCGATTTAGAATACCATTATTGCCTGTGGGATTAATTGTTGGCGCAATAACATTTCGTAAACGGCATGCTAAAAAAGTAAAAATCGGAAATTCCTGGGGACTAAAAATATTGCCGATTATGGTACCTTATTAAATAAGTAGTTTAGATAAAATTAATAGTAATAATAGATTATATACTATGCCTATTATATTATATATACTTACTACGATTTTGAATCAACGAAGCGTATTCTGGAGCAAAATAGGTAAGAATAACATCTGCCCCGGCCCGTCGGATAGAAACTAACATTTCTTCCATTGCTTGGGTGCCGTCTATCCATCCATTGGCAGCCGCAGCTTTAATCATCGCATATTCCCCACTTACATTATAGGCTGCTACAGGCAACGTTGAATGCGCTTTAACTTCAGAAATCACATCTAAATACGACCAAGCAGGCTTCACCATCACCATATCAGCTCCCTCCTGTTCATCGAGCCGTAATTCCCGAATAGCTTCCTTTCGGTTCGCATAATCCATTTGATAAGTTTTTTTATCACCAGATTTGGGAGCAGAATCTAAGGCATCCCGAAAGGGACCGTAAAAAGCTGATGCATATTTGGCTGTATAGGATAATATTCCAGTTTGCTGAAATCCAGCCCGATCTAACACTGTTCTTAAATACCCTACCCTTCCATCCATCATATCCGAAGGACCAATCATATCAATCCCTGCATCAGCTTGGGCAACTGCCATTTGTCCTAAAACGGGTAAGGTTTTGTCATTGATAATCTTTCCATCTTCAACCCAACCATCATGCCCATCTGAACTATAGGGATCCATCGCTACATCCGAAACGAGCCAAACCTCTGGGAAATGTTGTTTGATTCTACGAATGGCTTTCAAATAAAAATTATTCTTATCCCAACTATAGGAAGCCGAAGAATCTTTTAATTCATCGGGAACTGCCGGAAACAAAACAAAAGCTCGAATGCCCAGAGCCACACATTTTTCTATTTCCTTTAACAGAACTTCTTCTCCCCAGCGATAAATACCCGGCATAGATGAGATTTCTGTCTTCAGCAGGGGTTTACTTTCTAGAAAAAGTGGGTAGATAAGATGATCAACCGTAAGCGAGGTTTCACGGAATAAAGCTCTTACTACTGCCGATTGCCGATTCCTTCTGGGTCGTTGCCGAATATCTTCCACTAATGAACCGCTTATTTAAAGAATTAGATTATCCTAAATAAGATTTTAAACTTTTACTTCTAGAAGTATGACGTAAACGGCGGATTGCTTTTTCTTTAATCTGACGGGTTAAATCAAATTTCTCTCCGATTTCTTCTAAGGTTAAAGAATGTTCCACTCCGATTCCAAAATACAATCGGATTACTTCTGCCTCGCGTTGGGTAAGCGTGCTTAAGGCACGATCTACTTCTTTAGAAAGAGATTCATTAATTAAGCCATTATCTGGTTTGGGTTCTTCGTCATTTTCTAAAACATCCAACAAACGATTTTCTTCCCCTTGTACAAAGGGAGCGTCCATGGAAATATGGCGACCTGAAATTTTTAGCGTATCAGAAACCTCTTCAGCGGTCATTCCTTCCAATATCTCAGCAATTTCATGTGGTGCGGGTTCACGTTCAAACTCTTGTTCCAGCTTTGAAAAAGCTTTTCCGATTTTATTTAAGGCGCCTACCCGGTTTAAGGGAAGACGAACTATCCTGGATTGTTCAGCTAAAGCTGAAGAATACTTTGACGAATCCACCATACCGCGTAAGAGATAAATTTAAATCCACGAGTTTCATCAAAGCGTTTGGCCGCTTTAATTAGTCCGAGATTTCCTTCATTAATCAAATCTCCAAGGGACAATCCTTGATTTTGATATTGTTTAGCAACAGATACCACAAATCGGAGGTTTGCTTTGGTAAGGATCTCTAATGCTTGTTGATCTCCTTCCCGTATTCTCTGGGCCAATTCGACTTCATCGTCCGGGGTGAGTAGCTCCACCTTTCCGATTTCTTGAAGGTACTTGTCCAGGGACTGTGATTCCCGGTTTGTAATCTGTTTACTAATTTTAAGTTGTCTCATCGGCGGAATGTTGGTTTCCTAGTTAACGTAAAGGATGAACGTAAAGTTGGTACTGCAAAATACGAAAAACGAATTGAACCTTTACATTCAATTAAAACTCCAAGATAAATTGGGTTGTTGATAATCTCGCATTGGGCGTATACTGATGACTGGAATATTTGAATGATTTACGATATGCTCAGCGGTGGATCCCATAAAATGTTCTTTGATTTTGAGTTCCTGCTGGGTCATTATCATCAAAAGATCGGCACCTATTTCTTCTCCGTACTTCACCACCACATCTGAAATGGGGGCTTCTGAGAGTAATAATCTCGCACTTACCTGAATTTCTTTGTTCATAAAAAATTCTTCTACCTTATCCAATTGCTGTTGTAAACGGTTACGAATTTCAACATCAGTGGTTTGAAGAACCGAAATTACATTGATTTTGGCTCCAAAATATTCAGAAAACTCAACTGCAAAAGCAATTTTTTCTCTTGTTTCTTTGGTAAGATCGAGGGGTAATAGAATATTTCTGAAGCTATCTCTTGGGTGGGGATTTCGAAAAGAAATAACAGGACAAGAAGCGGCACGAATCACACGGCTAGCATTGCTTCCCACCAAATATTCCTGAATACCAGAAGCTCCGTGGGTACTCATGAATATTGCCCAAGGAGAAATTTCTTTTGCTGCTTCCACGATTGCCTTATGGGGCTTCCCTACCTTAATCATGGTGGACACTTCCACTTCTGACGCCCCTAATTTTGAAGTTAGCTGAGACATAAGCTTTTGGGCTCTATCTCGCATATCCTCCATATCCGTTGAACTAATTAAACGTAACGGCAATGAGGGCTCCTCCAAAACATGCAACAATACTATTTCTGCTTGTTTGAGTTGGGCAAAATGTATTGCCGTTTCTAAGGGATATTGGCTGAAAGCAGAAAAGTCAACCGGAACAATGATTTTTTTTAGCAACATGTATTCAACTGGACTGCAAAATTACGAATAGTTTAGTTAGTAATTTTTGCAGATTAAATTTCCTCTCTACTAACAACAAATTTCTACCAAAGATTCGGTGCGATAGAAGAAGAAAACCGCTCGTGATTTTCCCGGGCACTGGTTTTTAGGGTTAATACGGGTATAGAACTATGATTCACAACTGCCTCAGTAGTACTTCCCAACAAAAATTTTCCAAAGGTTGAGCGCCCTAAGGATTTCATCATTATCATTCCAAAATTTTCTTTTTCGGCATGGGTACAAATCGTTTCAGCAACATCCTTCGAAAAAATCTCTTTCCAAGTTACCGTCTCTATACCCGTGGCTTGCAAGGCTTTAATTTGACTTTCCATAAACAACCTTGTGGCATCCGGATGAGGATCTTTATAGCCAGGTTCACTAATTACCAATAGTTCTGCGGAAAAATTTTCTAACCCTTTGAAGGACTCAATTAAGTGACGAATTTCTTTAATGCCCAGACTTATATCCAATGGAATTAACACCTTGGAAATATTGCTTAGTTTTTCTGGATGGCTTGCCGTTAATACCGGACAAGTCGCTGACCTTGAAACTTTAGCAGCATTGCTCCCAATTAAATATTCTTCTACTCCATGGGCTCCAGAGGTGGCCATAACAATCAAATCTACTTCTGATTGTTTTACTTCGGTATTGATTTCTGATGATACATTTCCGGTAACAGATACCACTCTGCATTTTACAGATTCGGGAACATATTTTAGTCGAAATTCTTCCAAAGCTTTTGCCGCTGAGTTAGTTAATTCAACTGTATCTACTGCTTGAAAATCAATTCCATACAAAGCTCCGTAGGATGCAGGGATAACACTTACCACATGTAACAATGTCAATTTTGCAGATAATTTCTCCGCTAATTTTCCGGTTTCTTGAAGGGTTAATTCTGAAATCTCAGAAAAATCCACAGGACATAAAATATGAGATATAGGTTTCATAAAAGGGGGTTTGTCAACTATTTTACAATATAAAGATAAAATTCAGCACAAAAAAAGAATTTGGGTCATTGTTACCTTTTTAAGTTTGTTTTAAATCGCAATTTGTAAGTACCTTCAAATAATAAACTAGTTTATGATTGATTTTTCTGAGCTCATCCTTACCAATACTGGCGCTATTTATCATCTGAATTTAACGCCAGACATGATCGCCAATAAGATTATTTTAGTAGGAGATCCTGATCGCGTAACTAAAATTGGGAAACGAATGAGTATCGTTCACCATGAAGTTCAACATCGGGAATTTCATACCTTAACCGGAATTCTAAATGGTGAACCGGTGAGTGTGTTATCCACGGGTATCGGAACTGACAACATTGATATTGTGCTTACTGAATTGGATGCGTTGGTTAATATTGACTTTAATACCCGCACTTTAAAACCACATCATACTCGATTAAAGATATTAAGATTAGGTACCTGTGGAGGCGTTCAGGCAGATATTCCAACCGGATCTTTGGTTTATAGTAAGTTTAGTATAGGATCGGATGGATTGATGGGATTTTATCAATATCCCAAACCCCATGTTCTTGAAAATTTAGTAAACTCGTTTACTGATTTTACACAAGCCCAAGGAATTTCTCCCTTGCCCTTTATTCCGTATGCCTCTAGCTCTCCAGAAAATTGGTTAACTATTTTATATGAAAAATATCCCCATATCCATACTGGTATAACTTTTACTGGCAATGGGTTTTATGGCCCCCAGGGAAGATCTTTGGGTAGGATTGAACTTAAACTAAATGACCTTGAAAAAAAGCTAGAGCAGTTTACCTTTCACCACGACCGCATATTAAACATTGAAATGGAAACCTCAGGAATCTTGGGAATGGCAAATGCATTGGGGCATGAGGCAGGATCTTTATCGGTTATTCTAGCCAATCGTTCTCAAAAAACTTTTCATTCCGATGTGGAGGAGGCAGTTGAAAAGCTTATAGATACTGGCATTGAACTATTTCATCAACTATAATTATTACCCTCTTTGCCGCATTGCTTCTACTGGATCCATTCTGGCTGCAATCCAGGAAGGTGAAAATCCACTTAAAATTCCAATCAAAATAGATAAGGCCAAACCACCGATTAAATCCCGGTACGAAATCAATATTTGAAAATCAATCTTAGCCCAAGACAATAATGCATCCGCTACACCAATGGCGGCAAACAAAATCAATATTCCTGTAATTCCACCTGCAATACATAACAATATGGATTCAATGAGAAATTGAAATAAAATAAATCCATTAGTTGCGCCTAACGATTTTTGAATTCCAATTTCATGCGTTCGTTCTTTAACAGCAACAAACATAATATTAGCAATTCCGAATCCACCTACAATAACGGATAGAATAGAAATAAATATCCCCCCCATCCGTAAGGCACCAAAAATAGAGTCTAATTGAGTCATTAACATTTCTTGTTTGTTAATCGCAAAATTATCCTCCATTGCAGGCTTAAGTCCTCGAGCTGCTCTAAGATGTCCGCGGATATCATCTTCCAATCGAGGCATATTTTCATATGCATCTGCCCGAATCGTAATAATTCTATCTCCTGATCTGGATTGTGCATTAAACAAAGAGGACATGAGGGGATAAGGAATCACGATTCTATCATCAAACGTATCTCCAAAAATACCCGCTCCTTGTCGTTCCACTACTCCTACCACTTGTAACACCTTACCTTGGATTACAATGGTATTCCCAATGGCGTTTTGACCAAACAATTCTTGCGCAATATTATACCCTATGATACAAACATTTCTGCCGGCGGATAATTCTATAGAGGTAAAATATCTCCCTTGCTCAAATTGCAAATCATAAATTCGGTTATAATCTTGGGTTACCCCTTTACAAACCACATTTTCCAGACCTAATTTTCCAGATTTAATTTTTTGACCACTACGTGTCATTTCAAAGCAAATTCCATCTGTTCCCTGAAGATGAGTGCGCAGATAGGTAAAATCCTTGAACGACATTTTAGGACGGTTCATAAACTTGAACCAATCTTCACTATTATCTTTCCATGGCCAATGATGCAGATAAATAACCGTGTTGCCGAGCGCCGAAAGATTTTTGGTGATAGATTGTTCCAATGAAAAAACCAGCGTGCCAATAATAGTTATGGCAAAGATCCCGATGGAAATGCCCAACATGGTTAAAAATGCCCGGAAGCGATTCCCTAAAATTGCTTTCAAGGCAATTCTTGAAGATTCCAGCAGGAGTTGAAAAAAATTCACGAGCGGTAGTTTTTCAATATTTCGTAAAGTAAAGATAGGGCGGTTAAGTTCATTTTTCACTATAATAGAGCAGGTATTGGTAACTTACTTTTGGTAAAACCAAATAATACTTGCGCTCCCCTCATTATGGTATTACCTTTGCCATCCTGTTTTTATTGTTTTAGATATTGTTGAGGTATTCAGCTGTAAGTAATGAAATTATCAGAATTCGATTACGAGATCCCCAAGGAACTCATTGCCCAATATCCTGCCGACCCAAGAGATTCTTCTCGGATGATGGTAGTTCATCGTTCCACTGGAAAAATTGAACACCGAAAATTCAGGGATATTTTAGAATATTTTGGAGATGGAGATGTGATGGTATTCAATGATACCAAAGTTTTTCCTGCCCGTATGTATGGGAACAAAGAAAAAACAGGTGCCAGAATTGAAGTATTTCTATTGCGTGAATTAAATAAAGATGCCCGGTTATGGGATGTCTTAGTAGATCCTGCGCGTAAAATCAGGGTAGGAAATAAACTTTATTTTGGAGATAATGATTTGGTTGCTGAGGTTGTAGATAATACTACTTCCAGAGGTAGGACCATTCGTTTTTTGTTTGATGGTAGCGAGGAAGAATTTCACAAAACGATTGATGTGTTAGGCGAAACACCTATTCCAGAATATATCAAAAGACCTGTAGAAGAAGCTGACCGAGATTATTATCAAACCGTTTATGCACGTCATAAAGGTGGCGTAGCTGCGCCTACTGCCGGTCTTCATTTTACGAAAGAGTTAATGAAAAGACTGGAACTTAAAGGCGTTGAAGAAGTATTTCTAACCTTACATACCGGTTTAGGTTCCTTCCGCCCAGTGGAAGTGGAAGATCTCTCCAAACATAGAATGGATAGTGAACAATTTTCGATCCCACAACAAGTTGTCAATCAGGTAAATCTAGCTAAAAGTGCGAAGAAAAAGGTGTGTGCGGTAGGTACAACTTCTATGAGAGCTTTGGAATCTTCTGTTTCTGCTGCCCGAATGTTAAATCCGGCGAGTGGTTGGACGGATAAATTTATTTACCCTCCCTTTGAATTTAGCATTGCCAATTCCATGTTGACCAATTTCCATATGCCAAAATCTACTTTGATGATGATGGTGGCAGCTTTTGTGGATTTTGATTTGTTGATGAAAGCCTATCATGAAGCTATTGCTGAAAAGTATCGTTTCTTCTGTTACGGAGATGTGATGTTGATTCTTTGATAAGATGATTACGGCGGTAGTACTCGTTGCAGGAGGAACTGGCACTCGCATGGGAAGTGACCGCCCAAAACAATTCCTCGATCTGTGCGGAAAGCCTGTATTTATTCGTACACTTGAAATCTTTCTTGCCTGGAGAAACAACTTGTTTTTTCAAGTAGTCATGCCAGAAGCCTATTTAGCGGAGGCTCAGGAATTGGTTGAAAAACATTCCAGCATTTCTCGAAATCAAATTGGATTCTGTTCCGGTGGCGAAACCCGAACCCTTTCGGTTTGGAAAGGCCTTCAAGCCCTTGCCCCTATTATGAATCCTGAGGATATGGTGTGCATTCATGATGCAGTACGTCCATTGATTCAATCCGAGTTGTTAACCGAAAATGAAAATATCTGCAACAAATATGGGAATGCAATAGCCTGTGTTCCGGTTAAAAGCTCTTTAAGAAGAATCACTCCTCTCGGAACTGAAGCGGTGGATAGAAGCCAATTCTATCATGTGCAAACCCCTCAGTCCTTTGTTTGGAAATCTATTTGGAACGCGTATTCTAATCGTATCTCGGATGACTTTACTGATGATGCATCCTTACTGGAAAGTCAAGGAGAAAACATTTATATTTCTCCTGGAAATTATGATAATCTTAAATTAACTACTCCTGAAGATTTATTGTTAGCAAGGTTGTTGTTCGAAAATTTACCTAAACCCTGATGAATACTATATCTCCCGTATTAGAGGCAAAACAAATCAGCAAAAAATTTCAAAAGGTTCAAGCTGTAAAATCTTTAAATCTTTCGGTTTATCCTGGTGAAATCTTTGGTCTGTTGGGTCCTAATGGTGCTGGAAAAACAACCACCCTTGAAATCTTAGAAGGCTTGCAAGTGCCCGATACTGGAGAGATTTTCATGAAAGGATTAGACATCCGAAAACATTTACAAGAAATTCGAAAGTTCTCTGGCATTCAATTACAAAGCACTTCAATTTATGAAAAAATAAGAGTGAAAGAAGTGCTGGATTTATTTTCTAGTTATTATAAAGTCAGTACCTCTTCTGATGATTTAATCGCCAAAGTAAGTTTACAAGAAAAAAGCAGATCCTTAGTCAAAACCTTATCCGGTGGCCAAAAGCAAAGATTAGCCTTAGCCTTGGCTATGGTGCATGATCCTGAAATTCTCTTTTTAGATGAGCCTACCACAGGATTAGACCCACAGGCGAGAAGAAATATTTGGCAAATTATTTTAGATTTAAAATCTCAAGGAAAAACAATTTTGCTTACCACCCATTATATGGATGAAGCAGAACAATTGTGCGACCGAATTGCCATTATGGATGCAGGAGAAATTAAATTAATTGGAACCCCGGCTGAATTAATTAAACAATTACCGGTTGAAGCTACGATTCGGGTTAATTTATTAGAACCTATTCTTCCCTTTCCTACCCTTCCAGGCATTGCAGAAATTAAAGAAGAAGGAAAGTATATTAAATTAGGTACTCGTGATTTAACCCAAACCCTTAGAGCTTTATTAACGTTGCCTGAATCTATTAGTCAAAAAATAAATTTTCATGACCTTCAAATTAGTAGATCAACCCTTGAAGATTTATTTATTTATTTGACAGGAAAACAATTACGGGAATAAATTAATTATAATTATTAATTGGGTAATTTCGAAAAATCACGTAATCGGTCTTGCGTTTTTTCTTTTTGAAAAGTATATCCTAAACGATCATAAATTCTTATTAAATATTCTAAGGTAGTTCTATCTTCTTTAATTTTTAATACCTTTTCAAACATAGCAATTGATTTAAAATATAATTCCTCAGATTTTTGTTTTAAAGGTTTGTATTTATAACTGTCTTTCGGATTGGTAACTGATTTCATCTGATCATACGGTTGTGCTTCTGAATAATAATATTCTCCTAAATTAAAAGCTGCCTCTTTGGCACTATCTGTATTTATTTCTAATACTTTCAGCCAATCTGCTTCAGATTTTTCTTTAACATTCCTTTCTTCATATAAATTTGCCCTCACCATATACCATTTAGGGTTTTGAGGTTCCGCACTTATCATATCTCCTAATTTTGAGATTTTTAAATAATTATCATTTCCTCTTAATATCAGTTCTAATTCTAATTGGCGTAAAGCTTTATCATTTGGAAAAATACTTCTTCCTTTTGAAATAGCATCAAAGGCTGAAATGGTATCATGATTATGATAAAATAATAATCCCGCAGATTGGTAAAATAAAGGATCAGATATTTCCATTTTCATTAAATAACGATAATGCACCAATGCTTCTTCGTATTTGCCTGCTTGTTGGGCAGAATAAGCAGCATATTGATGAATTTTATCCGGGTAAAGTTGATTACTATTTAATATATTATGTTCATCTAAGGGAATTATTTTAAGAATTATTTCAAAATTTTTCCAGGCTAATTCAAATTGTTTTTGTTGGAATAATTCCACTCCATAATCATGACAAATAAATGCCAGATTAATTAAAAAGTTTAAGGTTTGTTCTCTACGACCAGCTGTTGTATCTAATTCCCGATTTTCAACAAAACTTTCATAAGCAATAATCGGTGCATCCGGTACTTTTTTTCGAGTAGTTTCCCTATGTGCCAAATAAAAATAAATCGCACCTCGATATAAATACATATCTGCGTTTTTAGAGAATTGTCTATTTCGATTGGCTAAATCCACATAGGATTTTGCTTTACCTAAATCCCCAGCCATATAGGCTACAATCGCAGAGTCGAGTTCAAAATTCTGGCAATATCCTATCGAAGGATTTACGAAAATGAAAAACAATAAACCTACCCAATACCTAGGATTCATATCTATAAAGATAAAGCAAAGGGTAAATAAAATTGAAATTGACTATCCACCAGAAGCATTAGTATTGTTGTTATTAATGGAATTGTGAGAGTCTTCTTGAACATAGGCTAACCACACTGGCAAATACCGATATAAAATAAAAGCAGAAAGGAATGCGATTCCTGTCCAAACCAACGCTGTAGAAACAAACCCTAACAAAAATTTACCGATCGCAAACAACATTGCATAAGTCATAATAATTGACAATATCCACAAAACTATTCCTTGTCGAATATGCAATCCTCCTAAAAACCTAACGCCGGTAATGGGTTGCCAAGCCCCTTCAGGTTTTACCTGATTCCAAAAAGTAGTTAAGGTATTATGGTTTTCGGGTGGTGTGAGGAAGGTTATGAGAATCCATCCTACTGTGGTAAGAGAAGCCGCCCAGAAATAAACCGTTTCAAAATCTTTAATATCGTTGAGATACAAAACTCCTATCACCAAAAACGGAATAAGCGTCGCCGACACTTCACTCCAAACATTAATTCTCCACCAATACCAGCGCAAGATCAGCACTAAACCCAACCCAGCTCCACATTGCAGAATAAATTCCCAAACCTGTGTAATAGAATTCATCCAATAGGTGCTAAACAAGGAAAGAAACATCAACGCAACCACAGTGAGTCGAGACATCCAAACTAAAGAGGGATGATCAGGGGATAACTTTTTTAAAGGAACCCAAGCATCATTGATCAAATATCCTGCGCCCCAATTTAATTGTGTAGAAAGGGTACTCATATAAGCCCCCAGAAATGCAGCCAATAACAACCCTCTCCAGCCTTCAGGGAGATAATCTCGCATGGCATACACATATCCTAGTTTATAATCTGCTTCCGGCAAATTAGGATAGAGGATGAGCGTCGCGAGTGCCACCAAAATCCAAGGCCACGGCCTTAAGGCATAATGGGCAACCTGAAAAAACAAGGTAGCAAACAAAGATCCCTTTTCGGTGCGGGTGCTCATCATACGTTGCGCCACATATCCTCCTCCGCCGGGCTCTGCGCCAGGATACCAACTTGCCCACCATTGTATTCCCGCAAAAATAATAAACGAACCCAGGGTAATGCTAAGGCTTCCTGCAGTATTGCTCCCGAATATATCCGGAAAAAAATCTAAAGTTTGGGGAGGAAGCTTAGCTACCAATCCTTCCAGGCCTCCAATGGCTGGAGCGGAAACAATTCTAATCGCTAAATAAATACAGCCCACCATCGCAATTATAAATTGTATGGCATCGGTATACGCCACTCCCAATAATCCAGACAAAGAAGTGTAAAAAGTAGTAATGATCATTACCCCTAATGTCCAGAACAATTGCTCCTCCCGATTTAATCCGAAGAACACGCCGAGAATCGTCATGAATGCCAGATTTACCCAGCCGAGAATTAACACATTCATAAACAATCCCAAATACAGACTTCTAAATACTCTCAATATATGGGCGGCTTTTCCGCCATATCTCAAGGTAATTAATTCAACTTCGGTTTTTACTCCTGACCTTCTCCATAATTTCGAAAAGAAAAAAACGGTAAGCATTCCACCCGTCAACATATTCCACCAAAGCCAATTTCCGGATATCCCGTTTTTAGCAACCAATTCCGTAACTGCAAGCGGAGTATCCGCCGCAAATGTTGTAGCTACCATAGAGATTCCCGCTACCCACCAAGGAAGGTCTCTACCCCCTAAAATATACCCCTCTAAATTTTTTGAGGATGCTTTTACAAAACGCAAACCCAATAAAAGCGTAACTAAAAAATAGGCTGCAATAACGCACCCATCAGACCAACCCAAAAACATAATCGTACAACGGGATTTAAAAAAATAGCCCCTAATTCAGGGGCTATTTTACATTATTTTTTAGAGGTTTAAAAGCATTAATTATTTAATAATTGCTTTAAACTCATTTGTTCCTCTCACTTTATCAAATTCCATATCTGTTTTTGCTTGAGCAGCCATTTTAGGACTTGCCTCAGCAGCTTTTTTAAGATTTAACACCCACAAATCTTTATCATTAGAACGAACCCCAGCAACGGCTAATAAGTAATGTGCCTGCGCATGATCTGGATGATTTTTAATAGAAGCTTCTAATGCTGCTTTAGCACCAGATTTATCATCCATCATTAATTTACAAAGACCCATATTGGCTTCAGCTCCTTTTAAGCTACGTGCATTATTAAAACGATCGGAAGCTTGTGGATACATTCCCATTTTTTCAAGGATAACGCCTAAGTTGAAATTGGCTTCTGGAGTAGATTGAGCAGAGATAGAAGATTCAAAAGACTTACGTGCTTCTGCTCTTTTTCCATTGCGATCTTGAGATTTTCCTAAATTGTTTAAAATAATATTATCTCCTTTTTTATTATTGTTAGCAGATTCAATGTTACGAGAACCTTCGTCTAGATTACCTTCTGAAAGTTGGATAGCACCCAAATCATTTAAGCCTCTATAATCGGTAGGGTATGCTTGCACAAAAGCTGACAACAATACTTTTTTATCTTTCCAAGAATCTTTTCTTCCGATCGCATATAACCACTCTTCTTTTTCGTAGATATCTTTTAAGTTACCACTGATTCTGCCATTTACGAAGGTAGTTGCGATGGAATCAATTTGAGCATCCGTACGACGTGGTTCGTTGCCTTCTACCACAATTGTAGCACGACGAAGGGGAGCCAACAATGCTTCAACTTCAGGATTTTTAGAACCGCCAACCAAAGCCATAATTTTGGTTTCTTTTTCATCTTCTGTAATACCGGAAGATACGATTTCAAAAATCTGAGTGCTGTATTGGCTAAACTGTGCACTTCCTTTTACGCTTTGTTTAAATCCGTCCCAATCTTCTGAAGTGGTAGAAATAGCGAAGAAAGAAGAATCTAAATATTGAGTATATCCTGCTTTTTTAAGTTGTTCGCTCAACCATTTTTGAACTTCTTTAGAACGATTAACAGATAGTTCAATATTTCTTTTTAAAGAACCCTCAGGAGAGGCAAAACCTACGATGGTGATTTTGGTAGCTGGCAATCCTTTAGAAATAAATTCTCCAATGGAAATAATATCTGACTTATTATATTGGTCAGCTTGAATTTTATCAATGTTTTTAGGGAAGTTGAATTTAGCTTCGAGGCGAAGCGGCACTACTTTACGATATTCATTACGATCTTTAGCAGATAATAATAAATAATCACCTTCAGCTACTAATCTTGAAGTAGTTACACAACATTTGTCAATGTTTTCAAGATCGGTTACTTCTGTTTTGTCTTTGGTGCTTTTTTTCTGATAGAAATTTTCGGAGCGAAGTACGCCGCCGTTCATTTTATCATTGTAAGCAATTTTATATTTTTTAGAAACTTCAGCTCCTTGTTTTTTCACTTCAGGATATTGAGCACCGGATAAAACCAGATTATCAATTTTGAAATTATCGGATCCATTTTTAATCGCTGGTTCAGCGATTAAGGTTCCTTTTTTCTTCATTCCAGATTTAGGTTCCACCTTAGTTTTCACAGTAAACTCTAAGCTGTCGCCATGCACCTCCAATGGATTAGGGGTTGCAGTAATTGAGGAAGGTCCCTCAAACTTTTTGCATCCGTACAACAGACCCAATGCAATACATGACAGAGTCAAAAATTTGGACGAGTTTTTCATATTAAGATTAGTTGGATTTATTTTTTGATGAGTAAACTTGCCCCGAAATTATATTTTCCGATTGTTTTAACCAAACTTTTCACAAATAATTGCACTTTTACATTCAACCTTTCTTTGTTGAAAACTAATTTAAGGAGCTCAAAAATCCTCTATGCCCCCTCATTCTAAAGTTATTTACCTTATTAAAATCAAAGGAAAAGCTAAAATACCCGATTATGTTCAGCTGAGAGATGAGGATTTCACTTTAATCGGATATTTTCGTCCAGGGAGAAACGAAAAATCAGTTAAAACCTTAGACCTTACCCATGTACATGATCAAATTGAAGAATGTATAGCTAAAATTCCCTTTGGTAAAATCACTAAACTAGAATTACAGTTTCCATGAACGAGGTAGTTTCCTTAAATTCCGTAACCGCTGCCTATCCAGGTAAATCCATTTTGTCAGATATCTCTTTTACGCTACAAAAAGGAGAGTTTGTTTATTTGGTGGGTTCTACCGGATCGGGGAAAAGTACGTTGTTGAAACTTTTATATGGAGATATGAATCCTATAAAAGGAGATATTAAAGTAGGATCCTACGACCTATCTTCCTTGCAACGCAAACAAATTCCATTTTTACGCCGACAATTAGGAATTGTTTTTCAAGATTTTCAATTATTACCCGATCGGTCTATTTCCGAAAATATCCGTTTTGTGATGCGCGCCACCGGATGGAAAGATGCTAGTAAAATCAAACAAAAAATTGGGGACCTATTAATGGAGGTAGGATTAAGTTCTCGTGCCGATGCCTTTCCACATCAATTATCAGGAGGAGAACAACAAAGGATTGCCATTGCCAGAGCATTGGTCAATGACCCCTGGGTTTTATTGGCCGATGAACCTACCGGAAACTTAGACCCTGTTGCCTCTCGCACTTTTATGGAAATTTTATTTAGAATCCATTTAGGGGGAACTGCAATATTAATGGCTACTCACGATTATCAACTAATTCAGGAGTATCCCGCCCGTACCCTGGAATTAACTGATGGTAAATTAAAGGATCATCCTATCGGAATGTTTCATCCCCAAAAATTTTATTAATGGTTTATCCTAAAGGTGCTAATAAGGCTAATAATTTCTGAGATTCGTTTTCCCAATTCCATACTTCAGCAGCCGAATGACAAGCAGATTTTAATACCGCATACTGCTGTGGTGAATTCCATAATTCATTAATTAATTTAATTATTTTTTCAGGTTGAATAGATTCTAATAATAATCCGGCAGGAAATTCCTGAATTAATTTAGCATATTCCGGAAAATTATTGTTTAATGAGGGAACACCGGCCTGGGCATAATCAAAAAATTTATTGGATAAAGAATAATAATAACTCAACCCTATATTTTCTAATAAATTATATCCCAAAAATGCCTGAGGCGTTATTTCTTTTAATTTCTGCGGAGAAACAAATCCTAAAAATTCAATCCGATCAGCAACGCCGGAATTAATTACTTGTGCTTTTAACTGGGCTGAAATATCTCCTTCTCCTGCAATCTTTACATTACAGGGTAATTCCGGCAATGCTTCAATCAGAGATTCAAGCCCCCGCCCTTGATTCAAGGCTCCCTGATATAAAATAAAAGGTGATTCGGTATTTACCGAATTATTATTTTCAATTTTTCGAAAAGGCATATTTCGAATGACCCCAAAAGGGATTTTATATAATTCCGTAAATAAATCTGCTAATGCCGGACCTACGGTATAAGCAACCGTAACCGAAGGGATATATTTTTTTTCGATAAATTGCCAAAAAGCCTTTATTAAAGGGCGATGTTGCACTTCCGGCACTTCGGAAAAATATTCATGTGCATCCCATACTATGGGTTTATTTCTTTTATTCCCCCAATATACTGCCGGAGCAAGGGTATCTGCATCTACACTCCCATAAATATCCTGAGGATTATTTTTCCACCAATTCCATAACTGCCAAGTATATTCAGCATAAAATAATTTTCCGGTATGATGCGAACAGTTTAATCGAACCTGACGATAGGGTTTTTCTAACAAGGGTAAGGAATGGGGTAATCCTCTGCCTACCAATGTAACTTCGTAACCTGCGCTGGATAAGGTTGTACAAATCCGCTCCATTCTTTGATCTGAAGTTAAATCATTGATTACCGTGAATGCAATCCGGGTGCGGGACATGAATTTAGTTAAAATGATAAGATGAAGATAATAGGATTAAATTTTTGTATTCTATTATTTCATAATTTTGGTAAATGCGTTTTCTAAATTATGTATTGTTGTTGGCGGTTCTTTCGGCATCCTTGCCTAAGGAATGGCTACATCATGATGATCACGCACACAATGAGTATTGGCAATGTTTGACTGACACCCATGAGGATCATTTTTCTGCCCATGCTTCGGATTGTGAGGAAAACACTATTCCTTGCCAACACACCGGTCATATTGAATCCTTATCACATTCCTGTTGGCTTGAATTACTTATCGTAAGTGCTTCTCTTCCTGCTTTTCTATTCCAATTACCTGAGATAAAAACAGCTTATTTTCAATATACCTATTTATTATCAACTTATTTATTAATTCAGAATACCCCTTCTTACCTCTTAAGGGGTCCTCCTGTTTCTTTTTTTTGCTAAAGAATTCAATTCACGGTTGAATTCATTTTCCCCTAATCTTCGAGATTAGGATACAATAAATTCGTTTACGATTCATACGTCTTTAATTTCATTACATGTACCAACTCTTGTTTGGGATTTTGGGTCTTCAGGTATTTCTGTATGCCCAGGGTTTTCAGATTTCGGGGCACCTTAGCGACCCTTCAGGTACTGCTATTGCCGGGGCATTGGTATATCTACATGAAACCCGTATGGGTACTTATTCAGACAGTGCTGGTTATTTTAAATTATCTTCTCTAAAAGCAGGAAACTATCATATGCATATTAGTTCCGTTGGATATTCTTCAGTCACCCGAACCTTAATGGTAAATCAATCTATTGCTGATTTGCATGTAATATTATTGGCTTCTGATTTGAACCTAGAAGATATTATTATTGAATCAGAATCGGATCGAAGAGAAAAGAAACAAAGTTCTCAAACCTTTGAGGTAATTAACCGGAAGTACCTGGAATTATATGGAACCGGGAATTTAATGTCAAGTCTGGAAAAGCTTCCTGGAGTCAGCACTATAAGAACCGGAGTAGGAATTTCAAAGCCGGTAATTCGGGGTTCAAGTTTTAACCGGGTGTTGGTTGTTGAGAATGGTATTAAACAGGAGGGGCAACAATGGGGAGCTGACCATGGAGTAGAAATGGATCCTTACACAGTAGATCGGGTGGAGATTCTTCGAGGGCCATCCTCCCTGTTATATGGGTCGGAGGCTATGGGGGGAGTAATTAATATTCGACAGGCACCCTTTCCTTTGATGAATCATTGGGAAGCCAGCCTGCATATTACTGCTAGATCATTAAATCAGGCTTATGCAGGTTCTGCAATGGCTGGATTTAATTATAAAGGATGGATAGTGAGAACCCGAATGACCCGACAAGCCTATGGAGATTATCAAGTGCCTGCTGATAGTTTTCTTTACAACCGATATCGGTTACCTATATTAAACCAAAAGTTAAAAAACACTTCCGGAACCGAAGAAAGTTTTTCTATCACGATAGGTCGAAATGCCCCCTGGGGACATGCACAAATTTATTTTAGTCAGGTAGATCAACAGGCAGGATTTTTCCCCGGAGCTTTTGGTATTCCCCGAAGTCAATCCCTGCAAACAGATGGAGATTCCAGAAACATAGGATTGCCCAAACAATCCATACTCCATAATAAATGTATTGGTAATGCTACTATTTTGTTGGGTAAACAATGGATAGAAATAGATGTTGGAATTCAACAGAATTTACGAAAAGAATTATCCAATCCCCATGCTGCACCAGGATATCCTATTCCTCAGGGAACTACTGCATTATCTCTGGAACTATTTACTTACAGCGTTAATGCCCGGTTTCATTGGCTGCAAAGCCAACGTTGGAAAGCCATTGTCGGAACATCCGGAAGTTATCAGCAAAATCAAAGCGGGGGATACGAACATTTAATTCCTAATTATCACAATGCCCAGGCGGGCGTATTTATTTTCGAACAATATCAGATAAAAGAGAATATTACGGTTAATGCCGGGGCACGATATGATGGAGGCTCAACACAATTCCCTGCTTATGCTTCCCCTACTTATTCCCGAACGGGTGTATTTACCGGGATGTTGGAAAGAAATCGGGCAAGTGAAAGATATTATGCCAGTGTTTCCGGTGCCGGTGGTATTGCCTGGCAACCCTCAGCCCCCTGGGATATTAAAGTTAACCTCAGTTCCGATTTTCGATTTCCCTCCCCCGCTGAATTATCCGCTAACGGAATTCATCATGGCACTTTTAGACACGTGTTGGGAGACGCTTATTTAAAACCCGAAAGAGGGTATCAAGCTGACGTACACCTGGGATTTGAATTAAAAAAAATGGCATTCGTAGTAAGCCCCTTTTACCAGTATTTTACCCAATATATATTTCTTAGTCCTACCGGAAGATTCTCCTATTTACCCGAAGGAGGTCAGATTTATCAATATTTACAAGCACCTGCCCGATTAACGGGTGGCGAAGTAAGTGGTACATTTCAGGTAAATACTGTTCTTGAATTAAAAAGCACTTATGAATATGTCTGGGGTCAAAATTCATATACTTATTTACCATTACCATTTATGCCCCCGGGATGTTTTACCCAGGAAATAACGGGCAATTGGGATTTAAAAAATAAACGAATAAATCATTTCATGGGAAGTATTTCCTGGCATGTATTTAATTCGCAAAAACGAGTAGATCGAAATGAATTAATTACTCCTGGTTATTCTGTATGGAATTTTTCCGGGGGAATTCATTTTAAATTGGGAAAACAATTATTTCGGTTTTTAATGCAGGTTCAGAATATCGGAGACCGCTGGTATCTGAATCATTTAAGCCGTTATCGTATTCTTCAAATTCCGGAACCCGGCAGGAATATAATATTCTCGCTCATCATTCCCTTCTCCGGGGCTTTCAGAGGGGAACACCCACATCATGAATTTCAAAACCCTTAATCTTAATTTCACTTTGTTTCACTTACCTTTCACTTACCTTTAATTTTATGAAAACCACTTCCTTTGTATTTGCACTGATTCTATTGACAGGAATTCTTGCCTGCAATAAAGAATGCGCTGAATGTCCGAAACCTGTTACTGCACAGAGTTCGGATACTACTAAACCAGTCATTACCGTCAATTCGCCTACTGATCTATCCACCTTTATAGGAGGAGAATCTATTCTGGTTAATGCAACCTTTTCAGATGATAGGGCTTTATCTCAGTATAGAATTGAAGTTCATAATGCATTTGACGGGCACACGCATGGAAAAATAAATGGTGCTGCCCTTCCTCTGGCATTCGATACCATCGTTTCCATTTCAGGAACGGTCGATAGTCAGCAATTTAACATTTACATTCCTCAGGATGTAGCTGCAGGTGAGTATCATTTTATCGTAACTGCCCTCGATGCTGCTGGAAATGAAGCCATTTTTGTAGAACGGGATTTAACTTTTATTAATCCGAATGATACGGTTCCTCCCGGGGTTAGTTTTAATTATCCTGATTTTACGGCTACCGGCTTACAATTCACTTTTGTTCCCGGGAAAGATACTTTTCAACTTCCCATTTCTGCAACTCTATTTGATCAATTAAATGATGGTAGTCCGGGAGTATTAAAATCATATTCTTTATTATTTAAGCATTTAGGCTTACACGCCAAACAAATGCAAACAGCTTCTGATTCAGGGGAGGTGATTTATGAAATTACGAATACCAATATCGGTGGATCGGCTTATGGATTAGGGCAAACGTTGATATTAAATAAATCCGATTTATTACACGACCATGATTATCTTTTAGAATTAATCATCCGAGATCAAAAAGGAAATTTCATCGAGCGGGATTTAAAATATCATATTCGGTATTTTTAATTGTATTTAAGAATATATAATTATTCTAATTTAATTTTTAAG
>RFSG01000140.1 GCA_009924095.1 Sphingobacteriia bacterium | reverse complement strand
CTGACTTCATACAATCCGTAAATGGTAGTTCCGGTAGGATGCGTGGCATTAAAGAAGTTATTGGCAACTAGCGCTCTTTGACCTGAAGTACCAAAGGTATTAACGAAATATCCTCCAAAATTTTTAGCCCTAACATCATTGGATAAAATGCGGGTCCTATTGTACATGGATTGGGTAAATATCCCATACTGTGTACTAGTGGTAGCGTTAGTGGTAAGGTCAATAAAATTATTACGAATGATTGCAGCATCCATAAACTGCATCCATACCCCATAGCCACTCATGTCAGTTAAACGATTGTTTTCGAATATCATCCCTGATTCATAGGGGACACTGCTAAAGCCTGGCCAATAGATTCCATAAGATCCAAACTGGAATACGTTATTCCGTATTTCAGTACCCAATTCATTAGTTCCTGAAGATCCCTTAAAAATAAGTGCAAAAGAAGTACTTACAGTGGTCGTATTAAATCCAAGAATTCTACAGTTTTCAATTCTATTAAACTGAGCATTATTGGCAAAATCAATAACACGTCCAGAGCCTGTGTTTTGAAGGGTAATCGCCCGTATCCGGATATGATCTGCCCCATTCAAAAACAATACATAGGTAGAGGATCCTTGTAATAGAACTAAAGAGGAATCTCCACTTTGGCTACGGAAGGTAATCGTATTGATAGAATTCGCTCCACTGATTTGAGGGATGATTAGCGTTTCTGTATAAGTACCATTCAACACATCAAATACAGTAGGCCCACAAACTCCGAAGGATTGAAGTGCGGAAATAGCAGCTCCAAAAGAAGCATACGTTCCTCCAGAACCCACGGTGTAGGTTCCGGATAAGGCAGAAGCTGTATTGACAGTTAATTGGTCGTTAGAAGTATTACCATCGGTTACTCCATTAGGGTTGCTCGTTGCAGCCACAATCGAGTAATTCGTATTCGAAACATACGTGAATGTTCCTAAAGTAATGGCTATTGGCGTTCCGTTTTGAGGTAAGCTACCCGTCCAACTAAACGGAGTTTGACTCACTCCATTAATACTCCAATTTATGGTAGCACTGGTAAGTGTGGCAGTACCATAATTAGAAATATTTACGGAAACGTTTCCTATACCAGGGCAAGGAGGAAGATTGTTAATGCTGGAGATTGCTGCATCATTGGCAACTGGTTTAAACTCTGAAGCTCCAATAGTAACCGGGGTGGTACGGGTAACTCTATCAATATCTCTATTGACCTGTGATAACAAGTTGATACCCGCATTTAAAGAGACATTATAATGACGTAGATTGGTACTACTCAAGAATTGAGGATCAATGTTAATTGAATTTCCTCCGCCATATAAGTTTGACCTAAACGTAAACCATTGACTAGGACTAAAATTACCAAAACTGGACCAGTAAGCTAGGTTAGTAGAACCTGTAGGGCACCAGTAATCATTATAATCAAAGAGGTTGGAAGTTCCAGTAAACACATAAGCCGCAAAATTGTTTGCTCCAGCAATACCATTATTTCTGAAGATATTGTTGTAATAAGTTTTAAATGAACCACCATCATCGTATAGAGTATAAGAAGTGTTCGCACTCGAAGGATTGGTAGTGGTTACTGTATTATGGTAATAATCAATAAAGGTGCTACCAACATCATAAATCCCAAACAGCGTTGAACCAGTAGGATGAATAACGGTAAAGAAATTATTGGCAACCTGTGCCCTCAATCCACCTGATCCATAGATATAATTGAAGTAAGCTGCGAAGTTTTTAACACGAACATCATTTGCCAAAATGCGGGTGCTATTGTACATGTATTGTGCGAATATCCCATATTGTTGATTCGTAGTAACATTAGCCGTTAAATCAATATTATTATTTTGAATTACAGCACCATTCATATACTGTACAAATAGACCATACCCAGCCATTTCCGTAATTCGGTTATTTTCTATTATCATTCCGGGTTCATACGGACTAGAAGTAAATCCTGCCCAGTACACCCCATAGGAACCATATTGCATAACGTTGTTTCGAATTACTGTTCCACTTTCATTGGTGGAAGTAGATCCTTTGAAAATCAAGGCAGAGGTAGTACTCACACCTGTAGTATTAAATCCTATAATTCTACAATTTTCAAGGCGATTAAATTGAGCTGTATTTCCAAAATCTACAACACGTCCTGTTCCTGTATTTTGGAGCGTCATTTTGCGGATACGAATAAAATCAGCCCCATTCAAGAACAACACATAGGTTCCAGATCCTTGCAGATTAACTAAAGTAGAGTCTCCACTTTGGCTCTCGAAGGTAATCGTATTGATAGAGTTAGCACCTGAAATCTGGGGAATAGTAACTGTTTCTGCGTAAATACCATTTAATACTCGGAATACTACAGGCCCACAAACGCCATTATTTTGTAAGTCTCCAACTGCGGCACCAAAGGAAGCATAGTTTCCACCTGTACCTATGGTGTAAGTTCCACCTAAACCTGGGGTGGTAGTAATGCTACTCTGATCATTAATAGTATTTCCATCTGTAACTCCATTCGGATTACTAGACGATACTACGATTGTATAACTTGTACCTTGAACAAAATTAAAGGTTCCCACACTAACAGGAGTTGCCACGGCAAACTGATTTAAGGAACCTGTCCAACTGAAGGGTGTTTGACTTACCCCATTGATACTCCAGTTAAGCGTTGCACTAGTTAAGGTGGCAGTACCAAAGTTGGTTAAACTTACTTGAACATTACTAACTCCAATACAGGGAGGATTAGATACGATAGCTGACACAGATGCATCGTTCACCGCAGGTTTGTATTCGTCAGCTCCTATAGTTACAGGATTGGTTCTGGTAGCTCCGTCAATATCTGTTCCTACCTGACTAATTAAATTAATACCTGCATTTAATGCCCCAGTGTAATGTCTTAGGTTAGTAGCGCTTAAAAATTGTGGATCAATGTTTACCGAGTTACTTCCTCCATAAGTGCTGGATCTAAGGGTAAACCATTGACTAGGACTGAAATTACCTAAACTCGACCAGTAAGCTATGTTAGTAGTGCCACTAGGCCACCAATAATCATTATAATCAAAGAGGTTAGAAGTTCCTGTGATCACATAAGCCGCAAAATTGTTTGTTCCTGCTACTCCATTATTTCGGAAGATATTGTTGTAATAGGTTTTGAAAGATCCGCCCTGATCCCATAAGGTATAGGATGCGCTGGTATTGGGATTCGTAGTTGTAACCGTATTATGGTAATAATCCACATAAGTTCCATTGACATCAAATAAACCATATAGCGTATTTCCAGTAGGATGTGTCGCATTTATGAAGTTATTCGCCACCCTTGCACGGAATGCAGGAGCCCCAATGGTAGAACTGAAGTAAACTCCGTAATTTTTAGATCGTATATCATTTGATAATATACGAGTACTATTATACATGGATTGGGTAAATATACCATACTGAATGTTGGTGGTTGTATTGGCAGTAAGGTCAATAAAGTTATTGCGAATTACTGCCCCATCCATAAACTGAATCCAAACTCCAAATCCACTGATGTCAGTTAAACGATTGTTTTCGAATATCATCCCTGATTCATAAGGGACACTGCTAAAGCCTGACCAATAAATACCATATGCTCCATATTGCATCACGTTATTTCGGATTTCTGTACCCAATTCATTAGTTCCAGAAGATCCTTTAAAAATAAGGGCAAAAGAAGTACTTACAGAGGTCGTATTAAATCCAAGAATTCTACAATTCTCTATTCTATTGAATTGTGCTCCATTGGCAAAATCAAACACACGACCAGACCCTCCATTCTGAATGGTCATCTTGCGGAAGCGAATAAAATCAGCTCCATTTAAAAACACAACATAGGTACTGGTTCCAATCAAACTAACTAAGGTTGAATCCCCACTTTGGCTTTCGAAAGTAATTGTGTTAATAGAATTTGTTCCTGAAATCTGAGGTATAATCAGCGTTTCAGCATAAGTACCATTAATTACTTGGAATACTGTTGGACTACAAACCCCAAAAGACTGCAATGCAGTTATGGCTGCACCAAAAGTGGAGAAAGATCCACCGGACCCAATGGTGTACGTTCCGCCCAAAGCAGAAGTAGTAGCAATCGTAGATAAATCATTAGTGGTATTGCCGTCGGTTCCGCCATTCGGACTGCTCGTCCAAGCAGCAATCGTGTAAGACGTACCTAAAACGAAATTAAAAGTTCCTAGGGTAACTGGACCAGAAGTTACACCTTGAGCTAATGAACCTGTCCAACTAAATGGTGTTTGGGTAACCCCATTAACACTCCAATTTATAGTAGCACTGGTTAAAGTAGTAGTACCTCCGCTAAATACTCTAACCTGAACATTTGAAGGACCTGAACAAGGAGGATTACTTAAAATAGCAGAAACCGATGCATCAAGAGATATGGGTTTGAATTCAGCAGCACCGACAGTGATAGGAGATGTTCTAGTGATACCATCAATATCTGTATTCACTTGACTCAGTAAATTAATCCCAGTATTGAGACCATTATTCAAATGACGTAGGTTGGTACTACTCAAGAATTGAGGATCAACATTAATTGAATTCCCCCCTCCATAGAGAGCTGATCTTAACGTGAACCATTGCGTAGGACTAAAATTACCAAAGCTGGACCAGTTAGCGATGTTGGTCGTACCGATTGGCCACCAGTAATCATTATAATCAAAGATGTTAGCCGTTCCCGTGATCACAAAAGCGGCGTAATTGTTTGATCCTGCTACACCATTATTTCGGAATATATTGTTATAATAGGTTTTAAATGATCCGCCCTGATCATATAAGGTATATGAAAGAGATGTCGTTACAGGATTCGTAGTAGTAACTGTATTATGGAAATAATCTACAAACGATCCGTAAAGGGTATTTCCAGTAGGATGGATTACATTAATGAAGTTATTGGCAATTAAGGCTCTTTGACTTGAAGTCCCTATGGTACTCGAGAAAAATGCCCCATAATTCTTGGCACGAATATCATTCCGCAATACACGTGTACTATTATACATGGATTGAGTAAATATCCCATACTGTGTACTTGTGGTAGCGTTAGCTGTAAGGTCTATAAAGTTATTGCGAATTACTGCCCCATCCATAAACTGCATAAATACCCCATATCCACTCATGTCAGTTAAACGATTGTTCTCGAATATCATCCCTGATTCATAAGGAACACTGCTAAAGCCTGGCCAATAAATACCATATGCTCC
>RFSG01000139.1 GCA_009924095.1 Sphingobacteriia bacterium | reverse complement strand
TATATAAATATAAACCCAATAGCGTTTGTTATTAACCTTTACAAGCAGTTTTAGGCTATCCTATTCAGAATCATAATGAAACCGGCACTTCGCATTCCAAATTTGATTTTCAACAACTTTATATATCAATCTATGTTCTGCATCAATTCTTCCTGACCAGTAACCCGAATATTTATGTTTCAAAGGTTTGGTTTTCCAATTCCTTCAAATGGATTTCTTGAAATGTCTTTTAATAACTCGTTTATCCTTTTTATTTTTTTCTTGTCTGTCGCCTGCCAAAAGAGATAATCTTCCCAAGATTCATTTACAAAAACATAATCCATTAATCCATTACTAATTTCTTACGAAAAGAATCTCCTGACTCCAATTTTTCAATTGCACGATCCAACCTACTTTCATTCTTGGATGAGGATAATTCTTTTTGGGTGGCACACAAAGCATTATATTCTGCCAATGAAATGATTACTACTCCAGTGTCTTTTCCTCTATTGATAATAATCGTCTCAAAGTTTTGGGTAACCTTGTCTAAATAGCGTTTGATATCTTTTCTAAAATCAGATAAAGAGGTAGTTAACATAAGAATAAGAAGTTGTACATGAAAAAATACAAAATTATGTACATATTTAAAATAACCGACTCTCCACTTTCTTGACTATTGGGCATTAACTTACAATTCCTTACCCTTAATACCACAGATAAGTAATCTTAACCGTTTACCTTAGTAGGGTAACATTCCCTGGAGGATAGTCTTTTTCGCCGATGCGAAATTGGTAATAATAAACGCCTGCACCTACCTCACCTCCATTTCTATCTTTTCCTTCCCAATACTGTTGCGGGTTATGGGTTTCAAAGAGTAATACTCCCCAACGATCCAGTATTTTCAAATTAAAATACTCATCCCCACTATATTCTACCCTAAACCCATCCCCCACTCCATCTCCATTCGGACTAAACACATTGGGGATAAACACCTCGGGAACTTGCACCACGATTGGCGATGATTCCCATCTTCCCCGGCATCCTTGTTTGTCTTCTGCATACAATTCAATCTTGTAAGTTCCTGCCTGATTGTACTCATGTTCGGCTGTAGAACCCTTAGATTGATTGCCATCGCCCCAATACCAGGTCCACTGTTGTGCTTGTCCTGAGGTTTCTGACACTATCACTTTTCCGCCGGGTGCTCTTACTTCCAAAGGTAACGCAGGCGTTGTGTTAACGATGGGTTGAAAACCGTCATATACCTCCACCTTTGTTGGGCTAAATACCGTGTCTTTGCAGCCGCCAACACCAATCGCCACTAAGCGAATGGCATAAGAACCTGGGGTTTGATAAGTATGCATGGGGTTGTTTCATTGGATAATCCAGTGTTATCGCCAAAATCCCAAGTAATGCTGACTGCACCCTGAGATCTGTTTTCAAACGCCACTTCGCTCGCAGGAATACATACTTTCATTTGGCTCAGGTTAAACGCTGCCGATACGGGAGGATGTACTTGTACGCTAAACGTATCTGCCTCCAAACACCCGCCCTCACTGGCTTGTAGGATATACGTAGTGCTGGTGGCTGGACTTACCCTAACCTTACTATTATCACTGACTATTGAACTTACGCCACTCAGCGGAGACCATTGAAATACCGCTGCACCCGAACCCCCGGTGGCTTTTAGTTCGATACTATCCCCATAACACATCCAATCTGTATCCTGGGTAGTGATTAAGTTGATAGAGGGCAATACGGTTATGAGTACTGAATCTAACGTAGAACATTGTGTAGGTGGGATTCCCGAGGATACCTGCAGATAATACCAGTTCGTTTGTCCTGGTATTACGAGGGGTTGTAGTTGTTGATTCTGCGGGGCATTCAAGCCGGGTGACCAGTGAATCCGGATGGGAGATCCGCCTCCGGTATAACTGCCCTGAAGGGTTATCTTTGTTGAGTCTCCGCAGATAACGGTATCCTGCCCTGCATACGCTTGTGGAACCGGATGCACCACCACATACACACTATCGGGCAGACCTTTACATCCATACTAATTCCTTATCGGATACTATCAATAACATCTACGATCAATATAATCAATTGGGATAAGATGGAAGACTTATTGAGAAATGATTTTACAGCTCATTATAGCTTGCCTGCTTCCTCATTATCTAATTTTGTGATTGAAACTAACGATATCTATTTTGAGATAGAGGATGGTGTTTCTAGAGAAATTGTAATTCATAACACTATTGGGCAAGGAATGGCGCGGTTCTCAAATCCAAATGTTTTATTAATTACCATTGCTAATTATGATAAGTTCCTAACTAGCCTACCCAATAGTTTTCAAAGGGATAGAGGTAGATGTGATATTATAGTTTGTGACCCCAGAAGGTGTTTTATTCTCGGAGAGATAAAGGAAAGCATTAATATTAAGCGAAATAGAAAGAATGCGAAGAAGCTACTATTTGAATCTTTAAATACCCTAATAGAGGTTCCTCAAATTCAAGAATTAATAAATCGTAGGGAGGTTAAAAGGTGTTGTTACTTTAACAAACAAACTAACGCTCCTGAAGTATTAACAGCAACTACTGCGTTTAATAGACTTTCCACACTATTTCCAGAAGGATTTAAAATGAATCATCCAGATTTTGAGGCTCAAAATTTTGAATTTTGGGAGTATTTAGGAGGACAAACCTTAACGATAAATTAATATCAGGAAGCAGGCTCTAACCAGCGGCCATCATTACGGATGAGGTCAATCAGTTTATCTACGGCAAATTCCGTTTTGATTGCTTTTTCCACCATTTCTTGTCCTCGGTATAAGGATATAATTCCGGGGCCGGCGCCCACATATCCATAATCGGCATCTGCCATTTCCCCGGGACCATTCACAATACAACCCATAATGCCAATCTTCACGCCTTTCAAGTGTTCAGTACGACTGCGAATCATAGCAGTGGTTTCCATCAAATCGAATAAGGTTCTACCACACGATGGGCAGGATATATATTCGGTGCGCGTCATTCGTAATCGGGCAGCTTGAAGGAGACCAAAGGCAGTGCGGTTTGCTTCATGGGCAGGGCCATCTAACCAAATTCCATCTAATAATCCATCCAATAATAAAGCGCCTGCCTGACTTGCCGCAGTGAGCTGATATTGAGCTTCTGAAGTTAGATCGTGTTGTTCATACGGAGTTACGGATAGCTGAAGAATCAATGGCCAATGGCCTTTACCCTGACCTGATAAGGTATGAATCCAGGTTCTTACCGTGTAGATCGCTTGTAAATTTTGTGGGGCAAGTACCAAACACCAGGGACCCTGAAGGGGATGATGATGCCATTCCTCAATTGTCTCCTGTGTCAATACCAAGAAGTTCAGTTCCGCATGCCGGTTGGGGTTTTGAGCAGCTTCCGGATAAGTGAACAAAGGATAAGAATGTTGTTGGTCTTTCAGTAAATTCCAGGTGGTGTAATTATAAATGGCGCGGGTTCCATTGGGCAACATAAAGGGACAAGGGTGGTTTCCTAAAAACAGAAAATCACATCCCAATTCACTCATATTCCACTTGTCATTGATGCGATCAAAAGACAGCCCTACGGGTTTTAAATCTTCTTCCACCAAAGGGGGAGGATTCAGGGTAGAGATCACCCGGGGCAATTCCTCTCCCCCGATGGAATACACCTGTGAGGTGCTTCTTCTCGAGAAGGCATAAGGATTTCCCACTACTTGGGTGAGCGTTTCTGCCTCAGGTTCGGTGTAGGAAGATTTACCTGTAAAATGATCAACGATGTACTTTGCTACCGGGGCTTCCGATTCCGGGGCTTCTGTTAGAGAAACGCGAATTGTATCTCCAATTCCATCTGCCAATAAAGAACCAATACCGATGGCAGATTTAATTCTTCCATCCTCCCCTTCCCCAGCTTCCGTTACGCCTAAATGTAAGGGATATATTCTTCCGGTTTCTAACATTCGGCTCATCAATAAGCGATACGCCTGCACCATCACCTGGGTGTTAGAAGATTTCATAGAAACTACGAGTTGGTCGAAGTTATGGTCTTCACAAATGCGGATAAATTCCAGGGCAGACTCTACCATACCATTGGGCGTATCTCCATATCTACTTAAGATACGATCCGACAACGAGCCATGATTGGCACCGATTCTAAGGGCGGTACCATTTTCCTTACATATTTTTACTAAGGGGGAAAAACGATTATAAATTCTATCTAATTCCGATTGATAAGAGGCATCCGTATATTCAATCGTTTCGAACTTCTTTTTGTCGGCGTAATTCCCAGGATTAATTCTAACCTTTTCTACTATTCTTGCCGCTACTTCAGCAGCATTGGGGGTAAAATGAATATCGGCAATTAAGGGCACTTTACATCCCACCTTATGGAGCCCATCCCGAATCAGTTTCAGGTTTTCTGCCTCTTTGATACTGGGAGCTGTAATTCTCACATATTCACAGCCTGCATCCACCATTCTGAGGGTTTGGTCAATGGTTCCTTGGGTATCGAGCGTATCGGTGGTAGTCATGGATTGAATTCGGATGGGATTATCCCCACCTACAGGAATATCTCCAATATGTACCACTTTGGTATGGATTCGTCTATAATGATTTAATGCGTAGGCATAATGAGGATTTAATACAGGTATTTGCATAATAAGATTTAGTTTGACAACAGTTTATTCAAGGGAATGATTTCAGATATCGCCCAATAGAGGACGAATCATCACTTCTTCTACCACAGTAGTAGAGGGAAGGGTTGCTAAGGTATAGGTAAGATCCGCAAGGTCTTGGGGAGATATAAATCTATCGGAGGGTAATCCACTTCCCGCCCAGGCATCAGTAAGGGTAGCTCCCGGCAAAAGGCTAATCACCCGGATTCCGTGCGGTTTGAGTTCTTCCCGTAACACTTTTGACATCCCCAGCAGGGCGAATTTAGAAATGCAGTAGGATCCTCCATTCGGATAAGCCTGAACCGAGGCAATGCTACAAACGTTGATGATGGTGCCTGATTTTGCTTGCATCATTTTAGGCAAAACTGCCCGGGTCAGGTGATAAGGTGCCATCACATTCAGTTGCAACAAGGTTTCCAGGGTTCCTTCAGGTTCCTGATGAATAGCTCCGGGTAGGAATTTTCCTGCATTATTGATGAAGATATCAGGAGGGGGAAGGGATTTCCAGGTTTCGGCTAGTTTATGCACCTCCTCTGGTTTTTCCAGATTTGCAGCAAAAAGTTGAGCGGTGGGAAATTTAATTTTTAGGGGGGCAATAGACTCCGGTTGACTTCCGGTAAGTACGAGGGTATGTCCCTGCGCATAAAACTTTTCTGCGAGGGCCAACCCGATTCCGCGGGTAGCGCCAGTGATCCAAACGGAGGGAAGCATAGTATTTTTAATTATTCAAAGCTAAGGTATATAAAGGGATTTTTCCGAAGTAACTGCAAAGATTCTACTTTTGTTGATTATGATTCGAAGTATCTATCATTTTGGTCGCTATTT